>JBOGXL010000262.1:0-4319 GCA_050694575.1 Actinomycetota bacterium
TCCGGGCTGACGCGCGCCGAGATCGAGGAGCGCTGGCCGGACGGGATCGCGCGCTGGAACCGAGGCGAGGACGTCGGCAACGGCGCGGAGGATCGAGGGGCCTTCCGTGAACGCATGGTGACGGCGATCATCGGTCTGGCCCGGAGCGCCGGCGGCCCGACGCTCGTCGTGACCCATGGCGCCGCCGTCGGTGCCGTCGAAGCGCATCTGGACGTTCATCCCGGCGTGCCGTTGCCGAAGCTGGCCGGCCGTTGGCTCGACTTCGACGACTCGCTTCGTGCAGTGGGCGACCGTTTCGCGCTGGTCGATCCCGACGGATGACCGCTCAGAGCGAGCCGAGCTGCGTCGCGAGCTCCTCGGGGTCGGACGTCGGAGCTTGGCAGACGAAGCGTTCGCACACGTACGCCGTGGGCACGTCCGTCGCCGGCTTGTCGTTGAGGAGGGCTATCCGCTCGACGATCTCGCCCGACCCGTCCGTGCCGCGCCCCGCCAGGACACGGTTCGGAAGGAAGCGGGACGTCACGACACCGACGAGCGCTTCGCCACGCTCGTCGCCGAGGGGGCCCGTGAACGCGATCTCCTTGGGTGTCGACACGTAGAAGTCGAGCGCGCTCAGCCACGTCGGCACGGCTTGCGCCGCCCGTTCCATGTACCGCCGCGCAACACGTAGCGCGTCGACGCCCGGCTTGGCCAGGTCGCGATCGTCCATCAGATGGGCGATGCGCTGGAGCACGAGCGCGAGCACGCCGCCGGGGGCCGGCGTCGCCGATTCGACTACCTCCTTCTGCCGGACGACGAGCTGCTGCGCGTCCGACGCCGTCGTGAAGAACCCACCCGCCGGATCACCGAAGAGCTCGATCGCTCGGCGGGCGATCGCGACGGCCTCCACGAGCCATCTGGGCTCGAAGGTCGCTTCCCACAGCGCGAGCAGCCCGTCGGCGAGGTACGCGTAGTCCTCGAGGAAGCCGGGGATCTGTGCGCGTCCGGCGCGATAGCTGTGCAGGAGGCGACCGTCCGGATCCCTTGGCTCGCGCATGTGCGCGAGAACGAACGCGGCAGCCTCTTGGGCGGCATCCACGAAGTCGGCGCGGCCGAAAGCCGCACCGGCTTCGCACAACCCGGCGATGGCCAGCCCGGTCCACGAGGCCAGGACCTTGTCGTCGCGGCCCGGACCCACCCGGCGGGCGCGATGCTCGAACAGCTTCCGGCGGGCTTCGGCCGGGGGCTCGTCGGCCGTGGCGATGGGGTTGTTCAGGCCCTCGAAGTTCCCGTGCTGGGTGATGCCGTAGTACTCGGCCGCCTCCGGTGCGACCTCCATGAACTCTTCGTAGCTCCATGAGTAGAACTTGCCTTCGACGCCTTCGGAGTCGGCGTCCTCGGAGGAATGGAAGCCGCCGCCGTCGTCGCGCATTTCCCGCAGGAGGTAGTCGAGCGTCTCTGTGGCGATGCGCTGGTACAGCGGGTCCTTCCACAGCTGCCAGGCATGGGTGTACGTGCGGGCGAGCTGCGCGTTGTCGTAGAGCATCTTCTCGAAGTGGGGGATCGTCCACGTCGCGTCGACGGAGTAGCGGGCGAACCCGCCGCCGATCTGGTCGTACATGCCTCCGAGTGCCATCCGTCGCAGCGTCGGCTCGAGCGCTTCACGTATGCCGGGACGCCGGTGCATGCGCAGCAGGAACTCGAGCACCGGCGCCTGCGGGAACTTGGGGGCCGAGCCGAAGCCACCGTTCACCGGGTCGAAGCTGGACATGATCTGTGCCGCAGCCCCCACGAGAAGGTTGCCGCCCAGTGGGTCGTGGGACGCTCGAGGCGAGGCGCGCTGGATGGCTTCCACGAGACGCTGGCCTTGCGCGAGGAGGTCCGGCCGTCTCGTCGTCCAGAGCTGGTGCACCTGGTCGAGCACCTGCCGGAAGGACGGCATGCCGTGTCTGGGCTCGGGCGGGAAGTACGTTCCCGCCAGGAAGGGGACGCCCTCGGCGGTGACGAAGACCGTCATCGGCCAGCCGCCGTGTCCGGTCAGAGCTTGCGTGGCCGCCATGTACACGGAGTCGACGTCGGGACGCTCTTCCCGGTCGACCTTCACGTTCACGAAGCGCTCGTTCATGATTGCGGCCGTCTCCGCGTCCTCGAACGACTCGCGCTCCATCACGTGACACCAGTGACACGCGGCGTAGCCGATGGACACGAGCAGCGGTTTGTCCTCGGCGCGGCCCTTGGCGAGCGCCTCTTCACCCCACGGATACCAGTCGACGGGGTTGTCCTTGTGCTGGAGGAGATACGGCGACGTCTCGCCGGCGAGCCGGTTGGCCATGCAACCAACCCTATCTCCGGACCGGGTATGCAGATCGTCCCCAAGTCATGTCCGCTGGTCGCCTTCTCCGCGGGCCGCACGTCTATCCTTGCTCCATGAGGAGAGCAGATCGGCGCGTCGCGGACATCAGCGCTGCCACGGCGCGTGATCGACTTCTGATCGCGGCACGGAGGGGTGAGACCATGGTCGGAGGCGGGGACCAGCTGGACGCGCTTCTGGATCTCGTGGGCGTGTTGGATCGCTCCGGAGTGCCGTACGCCTTGATCGGCGGGATCGCGGTCGGTATCCACTCGGAGGTGCCGCGCGCAACCGACGACGTGGACGTCGCTGTGCCGACGGCGACCGACCTCGACGCGTTGGCCGAAGTGCTCGTCACAAAGGGTTTCCAGGCACGCGGACGCTTCGTCCACAGCATGAATTTCCGCCATCCGAGCGGTGAGCCCGTCCAGATCGCCGTGGATGCCGGCTTCGACGAGATGATCGAACGCGCAGAGACGATCGACGTCGCAGGGACCGCCGTGCGGATCGTCCGGAAGGCCGACCTCATCGAGACGAAGCAGCGCGCCGCGCGCGATCCAGCCCGGCGGAAGAGCAAGGCGCTGCGAGACCAAGCCGACGCCGAGCTCCTCAAGGGAGATGTTCCAGAGCCGGACGAGGGCTGGTAGGGCGCCGGCGCGGACCCGCTGGCCCCTCCAGGCGTGAGAGGTCTACCCTCTACCAGTCGACGTGACAGTGCCGGTGGCGATTGGGCATACACTTGACTCGTCAGTCAAGAGATAAGGGGGCAGAGGCGTGACCTTCGCATTCACCGACGAGCAGCAGGAGCTCCGTTCGACGGCCGCCCGGTTCCTCGAGGAGAAGTCGTCCTCGGCGACCGTGCGCGAGCTGATGGAAAGCGACACGGGCTTCGACGAGGGCACGTGGAAGCAGATGGCCGACCTCGGGTGGTCCGGCATGGCCATCCCCGAGGAGTACGGGGGCCTCGGCTTCGGGTTCGTCGAGCTGACCGTCCTCATGGAGGAGATGGGCCGCAAGCTCCTCCCGGCCCCCTTCCTGTCGTCGGTGATCCTCGGCGCGAACGCGATCCTCAACGCCGGATCCGACGCGCAGAAGAAAGAAGTCCTTCCCGGCATCGCGGACGGGACCACGCGCGCGTCGCTCGCGTTCGTGGAGCCGTCGGGGAAATGGGACATCGATGCGATCGAAGTCAGCGCGTCGGACGGGAAGATCTCGGGAACGAAGTCCTACGTTCTCGACGGGCACACCGCGACGCTCCTCGTCGTTGCGGCGAAGTCGAACGGTGGCGTGTCTCTGTATCTCGTCGACCCCGATGCCGAAGGTGTCACGCGCACGAAGCTCGAGACGCTCGACATGACTCGGAAGCAGGCGAAGATCGAGTTCAACAACACGCCGGCGACGCTCCTCGGTGAGGGAGCCTCCGGAGACGCACTGCAGAAGACGCTCGACCAAGCCGCTGCCGTGCTGTCGGCGGAGATGGTCGGCGGATCGCAGGCGTGCCTCGACGCATCGACGTCCTACGCCAAGGAGCGCTACCAGTTCGGCCGTCCCATCGGCTCCTTCCAGGCCATCAAGCACAAGTGCGCGAACATGCTCATGGAGGTCGAGATGGCGCGGTCGGCCGCGTACTACGCGGGCTGGGCCGCCGCCGACGACCCCGAGGAGCTTCCGCTCGCCGCGTCGCTCGCGAAGGCGTACTGCTCCGACGCGTACTTCCACGCCGCCGCCGAGAACATCCAGATCCACGGCGGCATCGGCTTCACGTGGGAGCACGACGCGCATCTGTACTTCCGGCGCGCGAAGTCCTCGGAGATCTATCTCGGGGATGCCACGTACCATCGCGAGCTCGTCGCCCAGAAGCTGGGGGTATGACGACGGGCGATGCGCGAAGCGCAGCGCCCAGCGTGTGAATAGGCGACGTAACGTGGAGGAGTAACGCGATATGAGATGGACGATCGAGGACACACCAGAACGCGCGGCTTTCCGCAAG
>JBOGXL010000263.1:0-3528 GCA_050694575.1 Actinomycetota bacterium
TGATCGAGACGCAGGAGGATCGCTTCCGGCCGCCCCAGGGCGGATGGATCGCACGCCTCGTCGTCGGCGGGTTCTTCCTGGCCGCGCTCCTCACCTTGATCGGCGTAGTTTCGCCGCTGGACGCCAACCGCATCGGCTACGCGTTCGTCTTCGCGATAGTGGGTCTTTCGATGCGTGTGCTGCTCGGCCTCCTCGGGCAGATATCGCTCGGACACCAAGCCTTCGTCGGCATCGGTGCGTTCATGTCCGGGTTCGTGGTGACCGAGCTCGGTCTCGACTTCACGATAGCCGTTCCGGCCGCCGCCCTGAGCGGCGCGGCTGCGGCACTCATCCTCGGCGCGGCCTCCCTGCGCATCGGCGGATTGCTCCTGGCTCTGGTCACGCTCACTTACGGTGCCGTGGCCGAACGGACGATCTTCCTCCTCCGGCAGTTCACCGGCGGCGGTTCGGGACTGCCGGCGCCTCGGCCGACGTGGTCGATGTCGGACACGACCTATGCCTACGTGTGCCTGGGGTTCCTCGCCCTGGTCCTGTTCATCGACTGGCGCTTCGTCAAGACGAAGGCGGGAAGGGCCGTCCAGGCCGTGCGCGACTCCGAGCGCGTCGCCGCGTCTATGGGGATCAGCGTCTTGAAGTACAAGCTCCTGGCCTTCGTGCTGTCCGGCTTCCTCGCCGGCCTCGCCGGCGGACTGCTGGCACACAACATCGGCACCGTCCAGGCGGCGCCCTTCAACTTCTTCCTCGCTCTCGAGTTCGTGCTCATGACCGTGGTCGGCGGACTGCAGTACAGGTCCGGCGTTGTCGTGGGGTCGATGTTCTTCGCATTGCTGGACCGCTACTTCGGCAACATCTACGACTGGTTCCTCCGGCAGCTCGACAAGGTCCCGGGGATCCGCGGTGTCTCCGACTTCTTGCGGGACGCGATAGCCGACCCCGGCCTGCTCGTTCCGGCCGTGGGCGCGGGCCTGCTCATCCTCACGCTCATCCAGTTCCCCGGCGGCATCGGCCAGCAGCTCCGGCCGATCATGAACTGGTTCGCCGGCGGACGGCTCGACATGTCGCTCATCCACGGAGCACCGACGGCCCAGTCCGGAGGCCAAGATGTCCGTCCTTGAGGTCGAAGGCGTCTCGATCGGCTTCGGCGGCGTCCAGGCCCTCGGGAACGTGAACATCAACATCGACGAGTGGGAGATCGTCGGTCTGATCGGCCCCAACGGCGCGGGGAAGACGACGCTATTCTCCTGCATCACGGGGTTCTACGCCCAGGACCGGGGCGCCATCCGCTTCAAGGGCCAGGACGTGACCAGGCTCCCGCCGCACAAGCGGGCCGGACTCGGCATCGGACGGACCTTCCAGCAGGTCGGGCTCGTCCGGTCGATGAGCGTGCTCGAGAACCTCCTGCTGGCCCAGCACCGCGAGGTGGACTACGGAGACGTCGCCGGCATGGTCGGCTTGCCCGAGACCTTCGGGACGGAAGCGGAGCTCCGGACGCGCGCGATGCGCGTCCTGGACTTCATGGGCCTGGACCACCTGGCCGAATCGTCCTTGTCCGGGCTCCCGTACGGCACGCTCAAAGCCATCGAGGTCGCCGCCGTCCTGGCGACGGATCCCGAGCTGTTGCTGCTGGACGAACCCGCAGCCGGGATGGGCCCGGAGGAAGCTCACTCCTTCGGCGATCGGGTGAAGGAGATGCGCCGCGAGCTCGGCATCACCGTGGTGATGATCGACCACCACGTCCCGCTCGTCGTCAGCGTCTCCGACTACATGTATTGCCTGGATTTCGGTCAGGTGCTCACGCACGGCAAGCCCGAGTATGTGCGGAACCATCCCGAGGTCCTCGAGGCCTACCTCGGAGAAGAGGCGAAGAACGGCCAGCGCAGGAAGGGCAAGAGCAAACCCCGCTCCAAGCCGAAGCCGAAACGGAGGCGTTGAGTGGCCTTCCTCGAGGTGAAGGGACTCGAGGCCGGGTACGGCGAGGTGGACGTCCTCTACGGTCTCGACTTCTCCGTCGAGCAGGGCGAGACGGCGGTCGTGCTCGGCCTGAACGGCGCGGGCAAGACGACCACGATGCTGTGCCTGGCTGGTCTCCACAAACCGACGGCGGGCTCGATCACCTTCGACGGCCAGGAAGCCGCCGGCACGGACGTGCGCCACCTCGTGCGTCGCGGCATAGTTCTCGTCCCGGAAGGCCGCCGCGTGTTTCCGGCGCTCAGCGTGGAGAAGAATCTCGCCATCGGTTCGTGGGCCAAGCGTCGCGACTCCGGTTTCGTGGCCCAGCGCCGCGAAGACGTGTACGGGTACTTCCCCCGCCTGAGCGAGCGGAAGGAGCAGCTCGCCGGGACGCTCTCGGGCGGCGAGCAACAGATGCTCGCGATAGCGCGCGGCCTCATGACCGACCCGAAGCTCTTGCTCATCGACGAGGCGTCGCTGGGGCTGGCCCCCGTCATCGTCAAACAGCTGTTCGGCATCATCGGCGCGATCAACGAGACGGGCGTCACGGTGATCCTCGTCGAGCAGAACATCGGCGCCATAGACATCGCCGACCAAGCCGTGCTCATGGAGAAGGGCTCGATCATCTTCCGGGCCGCCGGGAAGCAGCTGGAGAACAAGGAGAAGCTGCGTGAGGCGTTCCTCGGGAAGTGATTAACGTGGAGGGGTCATGCTGAAGAACTTCGATTGGGCGAGGATGTCGAACTACCTCGCCTTCAGCGTCATCGGTCTCGGCTTCCTCGCGCTGTATCTCGGGTGGAACGGCGCGGCGAACCGCAACTGTGTGGACTGTCAGATCCCGTACCTCATCTCGGGCGGGATGACCGGGCTCGGCCTCATCGCGACGGGCATCGCCGTCCTCGTCGTCCAGAACGGACGGCGCAACCGCGTGGAGATCGAGCAGAAGCTCGACGTGATCGCCGAGGCGCTCGAAGGCTCCTCGGGGAACCCGGGGCGAGCGAAGACGGCGGCGCGCGCCACACGCGGCGGTGACGTGGTCGCCGGGGTCACGTCCTACCACCGTCCCGGCTGCCGCTTGGTCGAGGGCCGGGGCGAGGCCGAACGGATGTCGGTCGGAGACGCGAAGGCGGCGGGACTGACCGCCTGCCGCGTCTGCAGCCCCTAGAGAGTGATCGCCTACGGACTGCCGATCCGTGGCCTCCGCGAGGCCGCCTGAACCGTTCGATCCTCGACGGGGTTGGTTATGTAGATGCGTCGTTCGTGGGCCGTCGCCGTCGCGCTGTTGGTCATCGCCATCGCGCTCGTGGCTTTCCTCGTCACCCGTGATTCCGGCGGGCAGCGGTACGGAGCCACGGGCACGATCCTCGAAGCTCCGGGCCATGGGCCCGAGCTCTGTCTCGGTGCCGTGGCCGAGTCCTATCCCCCCCAGTGCGGCGGCCCACCCATCGTCGGCTGGGACTGGAACGACGTCGACGGCGAGGAATCTGCCGGTGGAACGACGTGGACGATCGCATACGTCGAAGGGACCTACGACGGCGAGCGCTTCACGCTGACTGGTCCACCGCGGGCTCCTCGGCC
>JBOGXL010000264.1:0-6960 GCA_050694575.1 Actinomycetota bacterium
CGCCGGCGACGAACCCTGCGAGGGTGAAGCCAAGCAGGTCGGTGGAGCCGACGCGAGTCGAACGCGCGACCTCCTGGATGCCATCCAGGCGCTCTACCAGCTGAGCTACGGCCCCAATCGTTGACCAGCGAGTATATCCACGTCGTTCGACGCGTCTGGTCACGTTGGTCACGTCCGGACACGGTTTCGTGACCAGGGCTCGAGTGTCCGTACCTGCCGCGATACTACGCACACATGTTCGACGTGGACGCGACATCTCATGTCGTTGAGATCGGCGGCCGCAGATACACCGTCCAGCGCCGGGGATCGAACTACCGCTGGCGGATCCGCGATGGGTCCAACCAGACCATCCAAAAGAGCTTCGGGACGCTGGATGAAGCGATCGTTGCCCTTCGACTAGAGGTCACCCGCGTCAGCCGGCTCAAGCGACAAAGGGCTCGAGGCGGGTTCAGTCTCGGCGAGATAGTCGACATGTGGTACGAGCGAAAGAAGCGCTTCCTGGACGAGGGAGGGCAGCTCGACTACGAAGATCGCATCCGCCGCGACGTCGCCAAGGTTGCTCACTGGATTCCGGAACGCGTTCGTCGAAGCGATGTCGAGGACTTCTATGCAGCGCTGACCCGTCACAGCGCTCATCGACTCCACCCGATCCTCAATCAGGCCTTCGACTACGCCATCGAGAACGAATGGGTGGCGGTAACCCAGAACCCGTTCCGGAGGATCAAGCCGAGGCGGCCACCGTCCAAGGAGATCGAGGTTCCCACTGCCCGCGAGGTGGAGAAGATGCTGATCGAGGCGGACGATCTTGCGTGGTACATGTACCTCCGCCTGAGCAGCTCCCTCGGTACCCGTCGCAGTGAGACCATCGCGCTGAGATGGCTCGATATCGAGCTCGATCGTCAATGGATCCACATCCGTCATGCGTACGCGAAGAAGACCAAGGCGCTGAAGCTCCCGAAGACGCATGGAAGCCGCACCCTGCGCTTCGAGCCTGGAGACGACACAGATCTGCTCTTCGAGGAGCTCGTCGTGTTCCGCGCTGAGAACGACTCGGGGGACTTCCTGTTTGTCCCGCGTCGTTCCGACAGCGCCTCGCCGTGCTGGCATCCGGACGGAGTAACCCACCGGTTCAAACGGTTCGTCCGACGGATCGGGCTGGACTACGCGCACCCTCACTGTTTGCGCCACTTCGTGGCGACTCAGCTGCTCGACCTCGGGATGTCACCGACGCAGGTGGCGAAATGGCTGGGTCACCGCGATGACACGCAGGTCAGAAAGCTCTACGGGAACCACATCCGCGAGGACACACAACGCGCCATCGGAGCTGCCGCGGCCGGCCTCGCGTTCAGGTAGAGCTAAGAGAGCACGGACGCCGCGGCCGTCGTGAGGTCGATCGACATCCCCGTCGCGGCGAGCTTCGGTGACGTCCCGTTGCTGCTCCAGATCTCTCTGGCGGCCCGCTCGATCGTCTCGAGCTGTTCGTCGTCGTGCGTCGGATCGTGGTGGAACATCAACAGCTGCTTGGCTCCCGTGACCTCGGCGTAGGCGACGGCGTCGGCGAAGCTCGAGTGGCCCCACCCACGCCTGTCGGCGTACTCCTCTGCGGTGTACTGGCAATCGTGCATCAGGAGGTCGGCGCCTTCGGCTATGGCGAACCCGTCGATCCAGTCCGGTGACTCGTTGCGGAAATCGCCGAGCGCCGCGGGCTCGTGGTCGGGCATGTAGGCGAACGTCCGTCCGTTCTCGGTGACGCGGAACCCGACGGTGGGGCCGGGGTGCTCGATCGGCTGCGCGAGTACCGTGGCCGAGCCGATCGTCCATTCTTCGGTGGGCAGGTCGTGGAAGGTCGTGGAGCACGGGACGTCGTGGACGTCGATGGGGAACAGCGGCGGAGACATGTAGCGCGCCAGGCGCTCCTTCAGGCTCAGCATCGGCGACGGCGGACCCCAGATGTGGACGTTGGCGTCGGGCGTCCACAGCAGCGAGAAGAACGGGAACCCCTCCACGTGGTCCATGTGCAGGTGCGTCAGCAGGAGGTGGACCTCGCGCTCGGCGCCCAGTTGGGTGCCGAGCTCGCGTATGCCGGTTCCGGCATCCAGGACGATCAGGGTGCCGTCCGACAAGCGGAGCTCGACGCACGATGTGTCGCCGCCGTAGCGCAGGCGCGATGCACCGGGGGCGGGCAGCGAGCCTCGGCAACCCCAGATCGTCGCCCGCACTAGCCCTCGCGCTCCTCCCAGAACAGCACCAGGGCGCCGTCGAACTGGCGTTGCGCGGTGAAGAGCGGCACCGCGCACACCGCGATGAAGAGGTCGGTTCCGTCCAGAGTCGTTATGCGGACGTGTCCGAGACCGGGCCGTTCACCCTGGAGGTCGATCCACCCGGGCATCTGCTCGAGCGGTGCGGGCTTGTCGTCGCGCGCGCGTATCCGGAACCTGTCTTGCCACTCGCTGGCCGGAAGGTTGCCGACGTCTGTGAAAGGCGTGCCGAGCAGGCTCTCGGCTCCCTCGTTGTAGAAGATGAGATTGCCTACGGCGTCGATGAGCAGCATCGGTGTCGCGACGCTCTCCGCGAGATTCTTCGCCCGGATGAGCACCAGGCTCTTGATGCTTCTCTCGATCACGCTTCCACCCATCCCTACCCCCGGCCGCTAGCGTATCGTCGCTTTCGTGGCCGAACCACTGCGGGTGCTAGTCGTCAGCGCTCACCCGGACGACATCGAGTTCAGCTGCGCGGGATCCGTTGCCGTCTGGGTCGACGAGGGAGCCGAGGTCACGTACTGCATCGTGACCGACGGCTCCACGGGGACGGCCGACCGGGAGCTGGTCGGCGAGAGGCTGGCTGAGATACGCCGCGACGAGTCCGAACGAGCGGCCAAGACGGTCGGGGTTGAGGACGTGATCTTCCTGGGTTACCGCGACGGGTACGTCGAGCCGACCCTCGAGCTGCGCCGGGACATCGCTCGCGTGTTCCGGCGCGCCCGGCCGAACCGCATGGTGGTCATGGACCCGGTGCCGGTGCCCGGAGGGTGGTTCGTGAACCATCCCGATCACCGCGCGGTCGGGCAAGCCTCGCTCGACGTCACGGTGACGGCCGGGACGACCCCCGGACACTTCCCTGAGCTCCTCGACGAGGGGCTCGAGCCGTGGAAGGGACTGCGCGAGATCTACGTGGCCGGACCCGGCGGCGGCGAGTTCGCCGTCGACATCACGTCGACGATCGACCGCAAGATCGCGGCGCTCCAATGTCACGCGTCTCAGGTCGGTGACTGGGACGTCGACTCCGTCGTCCGCGCCTGGACGAAGGAGATGGGTGGCCGCCACGGCTACGAGCACGCCGAGCTGTTCCACGTCCTCGGGACGATGGAAGCTCGCCGCAACCCGGAAGACGCTTAGCTGTATCCGTGCTCGGGGGCCGGGTACACGCCCTCGGCCACCTCTTTGGAGAACAGCTGGAGCGCTTCCGTCACCTGCGAAGCGAGATCCGCGTAGCGTTTCACGAAACGGGGAGACGAGCCCGGTGTCAGCCCGAGCAGGTCGTGGAGCACGAGGACCTGGGCGTCGGTGTGCGGTCCGGCTCCGATCCCTATCGTCGGGATGTCGAGCTCCTCGGTCGCTCGGGCGCCGAGCTCGCTGGGCACGCACTCGAGAACCACTGCAAACGCTCCGGCGTCCTGGAGCTGCTTGGCATCGGCGAGCAGCTTCTCTCCGGCTGCGCCGCGCCCCTGCACCTTGTAGCCGCCTATCGCGTTGACGAACTGCGGCGTGAGGCCGAGATGGCCCATCACGGGGATCCCGCGTTCGGTCAGCGCGCGAACGACGTCGATGGCCGGTCCGGCGCCCTCGAGCTTCACGGCGTGCATCCCCACACGGAGGAACTCCGAGGCGTTGCGAACGGCCTCGTCGACCGAGGCCTGGTAGCTGCCCCACGGCATGTCGCCGACGAGCAGCGCATCTCGAGACCCCCGGGCTACGGCCCGCGCGTGATGAAGCATGTCGTCCATCGACACCTGCAGGGTCGTGGCGTGTCCGAGCAGGACGTTCGACACCGAGTCGCCGACGAGCAGCAGCGGTACTCCGGCTTCGTCGGCGAGACGTGCCGTCAACGCGTCGTATGCGGTGACCATGACGAACCTGTGGCCGCGCGCGCGCCACTCGCGCAGGTGATGGATGGATACGGACATGGACTCCTCCTTCCTCGAGGCCACTGGCGGGTCCCCTGGAACATGGCCATCATGCCACGAGCACAGCCCGGTAGGGTAAAGCCCGTCCATGAAGCGCATAGCCATCGTCGGCTCGTTCTCGACAGGCAAGACGACGCTCGCCGAAGCTGCCGCGCCCAAGCTCGGGCTGCCGTTGCTCCCGGAAGTGGCGCGTGAGATCGTCGAGCTGGGCTTCAAGCTCGACAAGGACGCCACCGTCGAGACCGAGACCCTGATCTTCCTGCGCCAGTACTACAACGAGATGACGCATCCCGAATTCGTCGGCGATCGCTCTCTCGTCGACGTGATGGCGTACGCGGCCTGGGTTCTGGAGAACCAGGAGCGCCGGAAGGAGTTCGCGTTGTGGGACACCTGCCTGGACATCGCCCGGCACCACCTGCGCTCGCAATACACCGACGTCTTCTACCTTCCCATTGAGTTCGGGATCGTGCCGGACGGGCTTCGTCCCATGGATCCGGAGTTCCAGGCAGATATCGACAGGCGCCTGCTCCACCTGCTCGACGCCTACGACGTGAAGTACTCGACCCTCACCGGATCTGTTGAGGAGCGCCTGGACGCTCTGCTCGGCGCCGTCGAGTAGCCATGGCCGGCGGCGAGGTCACGAGCACCATCGAGTCCTATCTGGAAGCCGTCTTCGAGCTCGACGAGATCGGCGAGCGCGTCACGCAGGCACGGCTCGCGCGCTGGTTCGGCGTGTCGCCCCCGGCGACGTCCGAGGTGGTGCGCCGGATGGAACGGATGGGGCTCATCGCCTTCGAGGCCGACCGCACCATCGCGTTCACCGACGAAGGTCACCGCCAAGCCGTCGAGATGGCCGTTCGACACCGGACGATCGAGCGGTACCTCGTCGATGTGTTGGGTGTGCCCTGGCATCGCGCCGACGAAGAGGTGCGCAAGATGGAGCCGGGTGTGTCCGACGTCGTCTTCGAGCGGATGCGCGCGTCACTCGGACACGTCGAGCGATGTCCGCACGGCAATCCGATCCCCGGGACGAAGACCGCGGAGATGCCCGTGGACGATCTCGTGTTGCTCGACGACTGCGTACCGGGGATGCGTGTATGCATCGACCGCATCCGCGAAGACCTCGAGCTCGACCTCGAGATGCTGCGCTACCTCGAGGAGCACAAGCTTCTGCCGGGGACGACGCTCGAGGTGTCTGATCGGGATCCGGGAGGAGCGATCTCCGTGGTGCGCGACGGCGCGACGGTTGCCGTGGGCCCGGCGCTCGCGTCGCACGTTCTCTGCCTGCCGGTGTGACGATCCCCGATCGGCTCCTCATGGGGTCCGGGCCATCGAACGTCCCCCCGTCCGTCCTGCAGGCCTTGGCCCGTCCGATCACGGGACTTCTCGACCCGGAGCTGCTGGCGGTGCTCGACGAGATCTCCGATCGCCTGCGCGAGGTCTTCCGTACCCGCAACCAGATGACCTTCGCCGTCTCCGGAACCGGCAGCGCCGGGATGGAAGCCGCACTCGTGAACCTGCTCGAGCCGGGAGACGAAGCGATCGTCTGTGTGAACGGCGTGTTCGGCGGTCGCCTTGCCGACGTCGCCTCACGGTGCGGGGCTTCCGTCGTGCAGATCGAGGTGCCGTGGGGGGAGCCGGTAGCCGACGCCGACGTCGTTCTGGCCCTCGAGGAGCATCCGGGGGCGAAGCTGTTCGCGCTCGTTCACGCAGAGACCTCGACCGGTGTCGCACAACCGATCGACGCGATCGCATCGAGCGTGGCCGGCCACGGCGCGCTTTTCGTCCTCGATGCTGTGACGTCGCTCGGCGGGATGGCGGTGGATGTCGACGGATGGCACGTGGATGTGTGCTATTCCGGAACGCAGAAGTGCCTGTCGGTTCCTCCCGGCCTCGCGCCCATCACGTTCTCCGAACGCGCGATCGATGCGGTAGCTGCACGGAAGTCTCCCGTCCAGAGCTGGTACCTCGACGTGACGATGCTCGCGAAGTACTGGGGCGAGGAGCGCGTATATCACCACACCCCTCCCATCGCGATGCTGGCCGCGCTGCACACCGGGCTCGGCCTGGTCCTCGAAGAAGGACTCGAGGCACGGTGGGCGCGTCACCGAGAGGTCGCATCGCTTCTCGCCGCCGGCCTTGACCGGAGGGGCTTCACCTACGTGGCGCCGGATGATGCGCGGCTCCCGATGCTGCACTGCGTCCGCCTCCCGGAAGGAGTCGACGTCACGACCACCCGCGGACGGCTGCTGCGGGAGTTCGGCATCGACGTCAGTCTCGGGCTCGGTCCCTTCTCGGGCGCGTGCTGGCGGATCGGACTGATGGGATACACGGCGACCGAGCGGAACGTCCTGACGCTTCTCGCCGCCTTGGACGCACTACTGGCTCGATGAACCGCGTCGCGTCCATCACGGAGCTGTTCTGGCGTTCGTGATCAGCTCACGCAGGACCTCGGCCAAGCGCACGAGGTCTGCGAGCCGGACCCACTCGTTGTTCGAGTGGGCCGGTCCGAGCTCGCCGGCGCCGAAGACGACACACGGCTGGGCATGCTCGAGCAGCAGGTAGCCGGCATCCGTCCACGCGGGCATGCCCGCGGGCTCGAACGGAGCGCCCATCGCTTCGGCGACACGGCTCGCGATCGGTAAGTCTGCGTCGACCTCGATGGGCTCGCTGCGGTCGGTTACCTCGTACAGGAAGGACGTGCCGCGCGCGCCCCAGCGGTGGGCGATGTCGTCGAGTCGTGCGCGCACCTCGGTTTCGGCTTCGGCGATGTCGGT
>JBOGXL010000265.1:0-2782 GCA_050694575.1 Actinomycetota bacterium
TAGCAGATGTCCACGACGCCCACGTTCACGAGGAAGCACGCGAGATGATCGTGGCGGTCCGGCATGATCTGCGACCCGTCGGTCGCGACGACGCGGTAGTCGTCGTTGGACGTGACCGGGTACGCGCCGAGGGCCTCGAGCGGCTCGGCCACCAGCCAACTCGTCTTCGCACGCGCGACGCGATCGCGCAGCGCCCGACCCATGGCGGCCGCCTGCTCCCAGGCGACCAGCGCCTGGGCCAGCCGCGGCGCGGTCTCCTGAGCCAGCGACGCCATGCCGACGCCCATCTTCCGCACTTGTCCGGCGACGGCGACCAGATCGAGCATGCGGGCATGATAGGTGCCGCGACCGACACTGCTTCGAGGATTCATGCGTCCTGACCTGCGGAGATGCTGAGCGTCTCCTCGGTCTACCTCGTGCTCGAAAGGTGTCCGGGGGGCTGGGCCTCGGTCTCATCGTCACCGCGCCGATCTACCGGATCGAGCAGGCCGGCTTCGGTCCCCTCGAGCTCGTCCTGGCCGGGACGGCCCTGGAGGTCGCGTACTTCGCCAGCGGTCCCAACGGGTGTCGTGGCCGACGTCAACGCGTGCGCGAGATCGCTCAAACAGCATCCAGCAAGTCCGTAGCCAGCGCCGACGCCGAAGCTGCGACCTCAGCGGGATCCTCGAGGAGCTCCACCGCCCTCGCGGCCATGCGACAGCCGAGCGAACTCACGTCACCAAACAGGTCCCGCAAGAGCCCGAGCGCCGAGGCTGCGGCATTTGTCGAACGGGCGTCTTCGGCGAGCGCACGCCACGACGATGCAAGCTGCGCCGTCGGAATGGCGCGAAGTATCCGAAGAACGTCGAGCGCATCCTTGTCTTCGAGGCGCCTCGGTGTGTCTCGTCGCTCCCAGATCTTGTGAAGCTTTGCGATGAGCAGCGCACAGGGACCGGCAGCGTTCATCTCGTAGCGACGGCCGTCACCTGGCTCGAACGAAGTCAGGACGACCGGCGACCGATCAACCAGCACGCCCTCGAGCCCGGCCGCGTTCCGGGCCGTCCTCGTGCCGTGGACGCCGACCGCCGCCGATCGCCTGCCGGGCCGACCCCCAATGGCTTCTGGAACCAACAAGTCGACAGTGACATCCTTGTCGCCGTGCCAGACACCCGGTTGTTGCGCATCGGCGACGAAGCCGGCCTTCGTCATGGCATCCCCAAGCCGTGGCTCGTCTCGCAACTCCGCGGGATCGAACGCGATGTCAGCGTCGGTCGCGTAGGGGGCCACGGCAAAGTCACTCTCGCCTGTGTGCAGGTAAATCGCCTGCGCGCCAACGAGTATCAAAGCGTCGAATTGATCTTGGAGAGCCTCGAGAGCATCAAGCAACACTCTTCGGGCCGCTACGTATTCAGGGTTTGGATCGCCAGGCATCTTCGTTCTCAGCCATCCAATTCAGGAGTTCCTCACCTTCGCTCGGCCCTCGTCCGGGACCTGTCAACAGATCCGCCGCGACCTGCGAGAGCGCAGCAAACGTGACGTCGTCGCGCGACCAGGTGCGCTCAAAGACCACACCGTCGTAAGGCTCGGCTAACAACACGTTCGCCCCACCTTCGACTGCTCGCAGCTCGAGTCGTTTCGAAGCCTCCTGAATCGATGGGACGAATATCGAGGCGATCCTCGGTGGTGCGATCGATCGGACCTGGGCGCTCGCCAACGACGCGGTCACGGCGTACTGCGACCGCTCACGGCCCAGCTTCTCCATGAGCGAAGAGGGCCCTCGTGGATCGAGGAACGCGCGCGCACGATTGGAATCGCCGAACGTGTAGTCCTGAGTCCAACGACGGATCACCCCCGCCCAGTCCACCGATGTCACCTTGCCGCGCGCTGACCGCTCCAATAGCGCGTCGCGATCGAGCAGATCGATCACGCGTGCAACTGTTGCGATCGGCGTCGTAGAGCGCGCAGCCAGCTCGCGGACGCCGTATGGAGGTGTGAAGTCGCTAAGAGCGCGGACGACACGTCCGGCGGCCCGACCTTTGAGGGATCGCAGAGGCCGCTCTTCTCGCCAGGGATTCGAGCTCGCCCCGGAAGCCTCGATGAAGACAGCTGGATCGTCGATCGCTATTCGGATATTGCCTGTGGAATCGACGTAACCGGCGCCCAGTTCGGCGAGTCGCTCGCGGGCTCTTGGGCCGATGAACGGTGCGACGACGAGCGGCGCCCCGAAGCGAACGCCGCCCATTGTAGCCAGTAGGGCTGGCACATCTCTAGCCTCGACACCCGATTTGATCTCGACGATGAGCGAGGTCTTGCGGCCATCGGGAGACTTGATCTCGAGGATGGCCTCTGGGCGATAGGCCCCCTTTAGCCGCGTCCTCGGCGTCTCTGCCTTTAGAGAGGTCGCCCAGGTCGATGGCAGGCGTGAATCGATGGCCCGCTTCGCCACCTCGGCCAGCGCTGTTTCAGAAACTACCATGTTCCGCATCACACGGAACAGGTTACTCTATGGAACAGCGAGGTGCCAACTTCTCGACGCGCGAGGCCTGAACCGTCAACGAACTTCTGTTGCGAGCCACTAACTCTCGGTCCGGCCCCCGAGGTGTCGCGCGAGGAACTTCTCGACGGCACGGTAGAACGTCATCCGGTTCTCGGGCTTGGCGAAGCCGTGGCCCTCGTCGTCGAACACCATGAGCTCGTGGTCGATCCCCTTCTCCTTCATCGCCGCGACGATCTGCTCGGTCTCCGAGAGCTTCACGCGAGGGTCGTTGGCGCCGTGCGCGATGATCATCGGGATGCTGATGTC
>JBOGXL010000266.1:0-3035 GCA_050694575.1 Actinomycetota bacterium
GGCGCCGGCCGCGACGCGCCAAGCGAGTTCCCGCACCTCAGCGCGGCGCGCGGCCGCTTCGGTGTCCTCGAGGATCTCGGAGCTCTCCTCTTCGGCCGGCGTGGGTTCCGGTTCGGGCGCTTCGGTCGCGCCTTCCGTGGCGGCCTCCCTCCCGCCAACGCCGTTGGGCTCCACGACGAGCGTGCCGTGCACCATGTTCATGCCACAGGCGAAGCCGAACTGCCCAACCTCATCCGGCTTGAAGGTGACGGTCGTCGTCGCGAAGGCCGAAAGGTCGAAAGCTTTCCGGAAGTCCGGGAACACGACGCGTGACGTGCATTCGCCGCCCTCGCGGCGGTCGAACGTGATCTGGAGCGGTACGCCTTGATGGACCCGGATGATGTTCGGGACGTAGGCCCCCTGGACGACGACGTTCACTCGTTGGACGCCGCCTTCCAGCTCGGCCAAGCTCGAGCCCTTCGGCCCGAAGAAGTACCACAAGCCGAAGGCCGTCAGCGCCGCGCCTCCGGCGATCACCAGGATGTCGTTCATGAGCGCACCAGCCGCGCGATCGCGGCGGAAGCCTCGGCGATCTTCCGGTCGGCGACCCGGCCCCCTTCGGCCGCGGCCTCGGCCACGCAATGCGCGAGGTGGTCGTCCATTAAGACGAGCGAGAGGGACTGGAGGGCCTTCGTCGCCGCCGACACCTGCGTCAGGACGTCGATGCAGTAGGCGTCCTCGTCGACCATCCGCTGTAGTCCTCGCATCTGGCCCTCGATCCGTCGCAGGCGGACCTTCAGCGCCTCTTTGTCCTTTCCGTATCCCGCCATGACGTGCTCCTCCTGGTCGGTAACGTACAATACCCCCCTACAGTATATGCACCGGGCCTGGTGTCAAGATGGGGAGCTGATCTCAAGGGCGACTCGTAAACGCGACCCTCCCTGGACACCCGTATCGCGCTATGGGCCCGCTCGTTAACCCGGACCTTTCAGTAGTGATCGCCTGAGAAACGCAAAGATGCCCGTGTGATCCGGACCAACCGTCGCGCTTCCTCGTCGGTGACCGGCCTCACGAAGAATTCTGCGTGTCGTCCCACCTCCACCTCCGTCCGCCACAGGGGTCGGACAAGTCATGGAACAGCAGCAATAGAAGTTCACTCATTCAACAGCTTTAACCCTCATTGGAGAGCCACTAGCGGTGGAAGATCAGGCCGAGATCGTCCTCGAAGGAGTTCCACGGCCCGCTCACCAGTCGAGCTTGTGCTTCCTGCGTACTTCGGCAACTCCATGCTGGGAGATCACCCCGTTGCGGCGCCCCCTGACAGAGCCCATGCTGGGGCCGTGCCGCCGGACGTTTCGAACGAGCATTGATGCAGAAACACGACATCGTCCGTAAGCGGACCGCGGACCGGACGCCAGCAAGAGATCGAGCGGCCGTCGCTCCTTTGCCGCGCCTCGGCATCGTCCTCGCTGCCGGGCGCTCGCAGCGGCTGCGGCCGGTCACAGGCGGTGGATCCAAGGCCCTCGTCCGTCTGGGAGGCGTCGCGCTCGTCGAGCGCGCCGTGCGTAGCTTGCTACGCGCCGGCATCGAGGAGGTCGTCGTCGTCGTGGGTCATCGGGCCGGCCCGGTGGTTGCCGTCGTCAAGCGCATCGCACCGGGACGCGTGCGCGCCGTCTACGCTCGCGACTGGGAGAAAGGCAACGGCGCTTCGCTCGCCGCGGCCGAACGGATGCTCGGCCCCCGCGACGATCTCTTCGTCCTCGTGACCATGGATCACGTCTTCGGGGACGGCGCCCTCGAGGTACTCGTGCGCACAGGCACTCCCGCGGTGCTCGTGGACGGATCGCCCCACCCGGAAGTGTGGGCGGAGGGTACACGCGTGCGGGTCCGGCGCGGGGCAGCCTATGCATTCAGCAAGGAGCTGGACGAGGAGTGCGTGGACTGCGGTGCGTTCCTCCTCCCGCGCGACGTCTTCGACTCGTTACGCCGTACGAGCCCGCAGGGGGACCACTCGTTGTCCGGCGCCGTGACGCTGCTCGCACGGACCCGTCCGCTGCGCGCCGTTCCCCTTCCGTTGGCGTCCTGGTGGCAGGACGTCGATACGCCGGACGACCTGAAGATCGCAAGACGACTACTGCGTCGGTCGCTGGCTAAGACTAGCGACGGCGTGATATCGCGCTACCTCAACCGGCCCGTATCGACGCGACTTTCTATGATCGTGGCACCGTTCGGGATCCCGGCTGATCTCCTTTCGCTCATCAGCGCTGCGCTCGGATTTTTGGGTGCGTGGTTGCTCGGCGGGGAACGGGCCATCGTCGGCGCCCTCGCGGTACACGCTTCCTCGGTTCTCGATGGCGTGGACGGCGAAGTGGCGCGCCTGCGGCTGAGGGCGATGCCGCACGGCGCGTTGCTCGACGGTGTCCTGGATCGTCTCGTCGATACCGCTGTGATCGCAGGACTCGGAGTCTGGGCCTTGCGCGGGGCCAGCTCGCCCACGACGATCGTTTTGCTTGTCGCGGCGGCCACGGCCGCATCCATCCTGTCGATGGCTTCGAAGGACCGCATCACGGCACTGGGGTTGTTCCCCGCCCCCGAGCGCGCGCTCGGCCGGTTGTGTGGCGGGCGGGACGGGAGACTCTTCGTCATCGCGATCCTCGCCGTCCTCGGACTGCCGGTAGCAGCGCTTGTAGCCGTCGCGGCAACCTCGGGAGCCACACTCGTCCTCCGCGTCGCATCGGTCCTACGCCGCGCGCACTGACAGACACAGTCACCGTTCCCCTGGCGATGCACATCCTCCGCCGATTGCGCGACGTCTACAGCAACCACTACGCGCTCATGCCACCCGGCGGCGGGCATCAACCTGCACTTGTCACCGGGCTTGTCCTTCTTGTCGCGTACGTCATCGCTGTCGACGTCGGTGATAGTGCAACCGGGAGTCCGGCCTGGGTTCCTCAGGTGAGGCTCAGCTGCTCGGCGTTGTCGGAAAGCACCGTGAGGACGCACGTGATGCGCATCTACGAGAAGCTCAAGGTCCGGACTCGGCTCGACCTCCTTAG
>JBOGXL010000267.1:0-1695 GCA_050694575.1 Actinomycetota bacterium
GCGACCTTGTCGATGTCCGGGTGCGTGACGAGGTACTCGCCGACCTCGCGTCCGGCCTGGACGACGTTGATCACGCCGTTCGGGACGCCCGCCTCGGCGATGCATTCGGCGAGGAGGTAGGAGTCGACCACGGTCTCCGGGGCGGGCTTCAGCACGACGGTCGAGCCCGACGCCATAGCCGGGCCGAGCTTGAGCATCGTCACGAACAGGGGGACGTTCCACGGGACTATCGCCGCGACGACACCGACCGGCTCCTTCCGCACGAGGGCCGGGGTGCCCAGGGTGCCGAGGCGCTCCTCCTCGAAGGGGTACTCGCGGGCGAGGTTGGTGTAGAAATCGAGCACCATCGTCGCGGAGAAGACCTGGCCCATCAGCGACCACGAGCTCGGCGACCCGTTCTGTTGGGTGATGACGTCGGCGAACTCTTGGCTCCGTGCCTGGATGAGCCCGCTGAGCTTGGCCATGATGTCTGCGCGTCCGGCAGGCGCCATTCGCGGCCAGGGGCCGCGGTCGAACGCTTGCCGCGCCGCGGCGACGGCGCGGTCGATGTCACGCTCACTGGCATGGGGGACCTTGGCGATGACCTCTTCTGTGTGGGGCGAGATCACCTCGATGACGTCGGTGCCGGCCGGCTCGACCCACTCACCGCCGACGAACAGCTTGTCCTTGGTCGTCACTTCGGTCATCACTGGCCTCCTCGTGCGGATTTCACCAGGCTATCCCCGTTGGAATTGTCCCGGCACGCCTTCGCGATCGCGGCTCCCGTCCCGCGCGCTCCGCCGGTCACGAGCGCGACCTTGCCGTCGAGCCGCCCCATCAGGCCGTGAGCGCCGCTTCGACCTTCGGGACGTTCGCGATGTCGCCTTCGACGTGCCGCCGGCCGTTGAGGACGACCAACGCGCCGACGAGTATGAGCGGCGACACCACCCCGAAGGCGAGGGCGAGGTTCCCCACCTGCTCGCCCTCGACCAGGATCGGGAAGCGATCGGAGATCTGACCGATCAAGGGAGCCGACGCGGCAGAGAAGATCGCAGACAGGAATCCCGTAACGGAGAAGGCGATCCCGCGTATCGCCGCCGGGACGACCTCGGTCGTCATGGCGGTCAGCGCCGGGAACGCCGAGACGAGGAAGGCGACCGCGATGAGCTGCCCCGGCAGCCTGTAGAACAGCGGAACCGGGAGGAACGTCGTGACGAAGATCAGCGACGCGATCGATTGGGAGAGGCCGGCGAGCCGCATAGGAGCACCGGGCTCCCGGCCGCGGGCACGATCGGCCGCGCGTCCACCCGCGATCGTGCCGGCGACGGCGCCGAGCAGGATGACGGCGCCGACCACGCCGCCGGCGCCGCCGACGGAAAGGTTCGTGTGGCGCTCGTAGAAGGCGGCTGCCCAGAACCCGAACCCGCTCGTCGCTCCCGCCGAGATCGCCGTCCCGATCATCAACGCGCGCAGCGAACGGACACGGAGCGCGACCTTCATCTCGTTCCACAGCGGACCCATGCCGCGCCGCGCCGCCACGTCCAAGAGCGCGCCGGAGTCGGCGGCCTCGCGAGCCTCGTCGCTTTCGCCTCGTCGGGGCTCCGGCATCCGCCACATCCACAGGGCGAGGATCGAGCCCGGCACCCCAACGATGAGGAAGGCGGCACGCCAGCCGAGCGCTCCACCGACGGCGCTGCCGAGAGCGAGTCCGACGGC
>JBOGXL010000268.1:0-7631 GCA_050694575.1 Actinomycetota bacterium
GGCCGGGAGTGTGGCCATGGTTCGTCTGTATCTCCTGGGCTTCACACACGATCTCAAGGGTGTCGTGTTCGGTCAGAAGCGCGCCGGGAAGACCGCAGCCTTCTGGATCCCGATCGACGACTCCTTCCTCGACGCCGTGGACAAGCTCGAGCGAGCCCGGGACGAGGCCGGCGCGAAGAAGGGCAAGGGGAAGGCCAAGGGCAAGGCGGCACCGGCGCGCGCCGCTCGCAAAGAGCGGGTCGTGCTGCCGCCCGTGGGTCGTTCGCAGACCTCCAGCGCCATGCCGGCCGCGGAGATCCAGCAGCTCCTCAGGCAGGGCCGGAGCGTGAACGCGGTGGTCGAGGTGGCCAAGGCGCCCCGGGCCTGGGTCGAGCGGCTGCTCGAACCCGTCATGGCCGAGCGGATCGGCGTGGTTCGGCTCGCCCAGCGGTCGCAGATGATCCGGCCGCGTCTGGGCCGGTCGGGGATGCAGCTGGGAGACGCGGTCATCAGCAACCTCGAGGAGCGTCGCGCGACAACCGACACCATTGAAGGCCTCGACGACGCCTGGGACGCCCGGGCCGGGAGCGCCGGACGGTGGCGGGTGTGGGTCAAGTTCAACCACCGCGGCAAGCGCCGGACGGCCGAGTGGGAGTTCCGCAAGGACACCCGGATAGTCACCCCGCGCAACCGCCTCGGCGCTCAGCTGGGCTGGTGGGCGCCTGAGCCCGATGCGGTCCCCGAGGTGATCGAAGGCCTCGAGGGAGCCGAATCCCCGAGCGCCGGCGAGGCGGAGGCGGCGCGCAGGCCGGCCACGCGGCGGCGAGCCGCGAAGCGTCGCCGGCCGCGCAAGAACACAGCGCGGAGATCTCCGACGAAGCCGGCGCGAGCCCGAGTGAAGCCGGCGAAGCGCGCACCGAAGCGGAAGACGGGAACCTCGCGTCCGGCCCGCAGAGCACGCCGGCGGTAGATCGAGCCGTCTGCGCTACGCTTGGAGAGGCGACGGGCCGGGAATGACGGCCCGTCGGATCCGGTTTCTCTCCCCCAGACGTGGCACAACGAGGTGACGTCGTGAGCGAGAACGAAGCGAACCGTCCGGTTGTCGACAGAAGAGAAGACCTCGACCTCGACGAGGTCCGTCGCTACTCGCGGCACTTGATCATGCCCGAGGTCGCGATGGAGGGGCAGACGCGGCTGAAGGCGGCCAAGGTCCTGTGCATCGGCGCGGGTGGTCTTGGCTCACCCGTCGCGATGTACCTCGCCGCCGCCGGTGTGGGCACCCTCGGCATCGTCGAGTTCGACGTCGTGGACGAGACGAACCTCCAGCGGCAGATCATCCACGGACAGTCCGACGTCGGACGCTCCAAGGCGGAATCGGCGCGCGACACCATCGCCGAGATCAACCCGAACGTGAACGTCGTCCTCCACGAGACGAGGCTCGACTCCTCCAACGCGCTCGAGATCATGAAGGACTACGACCTGATCGTCGACGGAACGGACAACTTCCCGACGCGCTACCTCGTCAACGACGCGGCGGTTCTCCTCGGCAAGCCGTACGTTTGGGGCTCGATCTTCCGCTTCGAAGGCCAAGCGTCGGTGTTCTGGGCCGAGCGCGGACCGTGCTACAGGTGCCTGTACCCCGAACCGCCGCCGCCGGGCATGGTCCCGTCGTGCGCGGAGGGCGGAGTGCTCGGAGTGCTGTGCGCGACCATCGGCTCGATCCAGGCGACGGAGGCCGTGAAGCTCATCATCGGACGGGGCGACCCACTAATCGGCCGACTGAAGCTCTACGACGCGCTCGAGATGGAGCTGAAGACGATCCGCGTCCGTAAGGACCCCGATTGCCCCATCTGCGGCGAGAACGCGACCATCACCGAACTGATCGACTACGAGGAGTTCTGCGGCATCCGGGGAGCCGAGCCGGAGGTCGAGGGCCAGGTCCCGACGGTGAGCCCCGAGGAGCTCGCCGGGCTCATGAAGTCCGAGGAGCCGCCGGTGCTCGTCGACGTGCGGGAGCCGTTCGAGCTCGACATCTCGGTGCTCCCGTGGCCGCACAAGCTCATGCCGATGAACGAAGTGGTCAACCGCGTGCACGAGCTGTCGAGCGCCGACGACATAGTCGTCGTCTGCCGTACCGGCGCCCGCAGTGCGCAAGCCACGCAGTTCCTCAACTCGATCGGCTTCACCAAGGTGCGCAACCTCGCGGGCGGCATCAACGCCTACGCGGAGAAGGTCGACCCGTCGATCCCCGTGTATTGAGTGGACGGCGAGAACGCCGTCTACCTGATCACCGGTATCTCGGCCGCCGGTAAGTCCACGGTCGCCGAGCTGCTCGCGAAGCGCTTCGACCGCGGGGTCCACGTCAAGGGTGATGTCTTCCGCCGGATGGTTGTGTCCGGTCGAGTGCACGTGGGGCCGGACGCACCGCCGGAAGCCGAGCGACAACTCGATCTCCGGTATCGATTGGGAGCCTCGACCGCCGACGCCTTCTTCGCGGCCGGCTTCACCGTCGTGGTTCAAGACATCGTGATGGGGCCGTCGCTGCCGACGTACATCGAGCGCATCAAAGGCCGGCCGCTGCACGTCGTGGTGCTGACGCCCGGCGTCGAGGTAGTGGCGGAACGTGAGAAACACCGGCCGAAAACCGCGTATCGGCCCGACGGACCGACGATCGGCGATCTCGACACCTACATCCGGGCCGAAACGCCGGCGGTCGGCCTCTGGCTCGACAGCTCCGACCAGACACCGGACGAGACTGTCGACGAGATCCTGGAGCGCCGGGAGGAAGCGCGCGTCTAGAATCACGGCGTCTGGTAGGGAGCGGCGGGGAGGCCGTGGCGTTGGACCGGCGATCGATCAATCGCGTCATCTCGTCGTTTGTGGCGGTGGTTTTCGTCGTCGCCGGTCCGGCGGCGTGGGCCCCCGACGACGAACTGCCCGCGAACCAGGACAACGGAGCGCAGGGCCGCAATCCCTTCGACGATCCTGAACACGTCCCACCGATCAAGGCGTGCGGCGACCGCGAGCGTCCGTCGAACAGCTCGCTCGTCATCAGGCGGCTCCCGCGCGGACCGCTGGCTCCCGACGGATCGCTCGCCTTCCAGTCCGGTGCATGCGTGTACCTGCCTCCGGGCTACGTGCGGAGCGGACTGCGCTATCCCGTGCTCTACCTGCTTCACGGGGGCGGCGGTGATCAGGCGGCGTGGGTGTCTTACGGCGGTATCCAGTCGATGATGGACGGTCTCATCAAGGCGGACAGACGGAAGGCGCTCATCATCGTCATGCCCGATGGCCGTGACGCACAGTGGTACGACAGCTACGACCGGACGATCCTGAACGAGCGATACGTCCTCGACTACCTGATGCCGTACGTGGATCGTCACTTCCGGACGATCCCCGACCGGCGTGGACGCGCGATAGCCGGACTGTCCAACGGTGGCTACGGGGCCCTGCACTATGCGGCGAAGGCACCCGACCGGTTCGTCGCCGCGGGCTCGATGTCGGGCAACGTCGGCGGCCGGTCGTTCGGTGGCCTCGGGACGCCCATCGTCCCCGGGGTGATCCAGGCGCAGGAGGCCGGAACGTACTACTACGGCAACGTCCCGATCGAGCTGGCGTCGAACCTCGACTACCTCGACCTCGTGATCAACTGGGGCGCATCGTGTTCGTCGGACCTTGAGACGGATCTTTGTGCGGCGTGGGCTTTCGAGCAGAGCTTCCGGATGGACAACCGCGATTTCCGGGACAGGCTCGATGCCGTCGAGCATCGTGGCGGGCTCACGTATTCCGAAGATGAGGGCGGCCACGCGTGGCGGTGGTGGCCGAAGTGGCTCCTCGAGAAGCACCTTCCCGTCTTTTACTCCCGGCTCGACGATCCACTGCCGGCCGGATCGCGGGTAAGGCCCGCGCGCCCTCCCTTCCCGTTCCGGTATCGCTCGATCGCCCGATCGTTCTCTATCTACGGCTACGAAGTGCAGATCGAGCGCGGGGCGAGCGAATTTTTCGATCTCGTCGATGTGACGCGCAGCGGCTTCAATGTGCAGGGGTCGGGTGTCGCGAACGTGAAGACGGCCCCGATCTATCGTCCGGGCCGACGATATGTCGTGAGCGGCACCGGGCGGTCGTCCCGAACCCTGCAGGCCGATCGAGACGGCCGACTCGACATCTTCATCGACCTGTTGCCCGCGCATCCTTACGAGCAGTACGAAGTGCGTGGGAGAGCACTCGAGGCCGCCGGGAACTACTGGACGGTCCGCACCGTCACTATCCGCTAGGGCCCTTTCGTGGCCTCGAGCCGACGGTCGCGTCCCTGAGGGATCTTCTTGAAGTCCCACGAGACGACCTTGTCGGGGCGCAAGGCGAACCACGTGTGGCTCTTCACCTCTGGGATGTCCATGCCGTTCCAGTACTTCTCCCCGAAAAGCTTGCGCACGCGTGTCGTGTCGGGCACGGGCTCGAGCGTCCCGTAGAGAACGGCGCCGTGGAGCTCGCCGTACTCGAGGCCGGCGTCCAGGCACGCCGACACACGCGACCCGTGCTGGAGGTCGCGGCCGCGTCGCGAGCGCTTGAGCGAGTTGAAGTACATAGTCCCCTCGTCCCACACGAACCACAGCGGCGCAACGTGCGGCTCTCCGTCGGGCGAGACGGTCCCGAGACGGATCGTCCGCTCGCTCTGCAAGAAGGTTTGCAGTTCGTCGTCGGTCATACGAAGGACGGAGCGGGGTAGCGGCACGCTGACCTCCTTGGTCGGTGGGAGCGGGTCGATACTACGCCGCGCTAATCTCTAGACTCGCGAGTCAAGGGGGGAGTGGAATGCCGCATCCGCGCAAGTTCCGATTCGGTGTGCAGGTCGCGAACGCCTCGTCGCGGAAGGACTGGCTCGAGAAGGTCCGCAAGATCGAGGACCTGGGCTACACCAGCGTCGTCATGCCCGACCACTTCACCGAGCAGCTCGGCCCGGTTCCGGCGCTCGTCTCGGCGGCCGAGAACTCCAACCTGCGCGTGGGAACGCTCGTCCTCGACAACGACTACAAGCACCCGGTCGTGCTCGCGAAGGAGCTCGCGACCATCGACCTCCTGAGCGAGGGGCGCCTCGAGCTCGGCATCGGCGCGGGCTGGATGCGCAGCGACTACGACCAGTCCGGTATGACCTACGACCCGCCCGCCGTGCGGGTCGACCGTTTCGAGGAGGGCCTGGCCGTTCTCAAGGAGACGTTCGCCGATGGTCCGTTCAGCTTCGAAGGGAAGCACTACTCGATCACGAACTACGAGGGGCATCCCAAGCCCGTGCAGAAGCCACATCCGCCGATCCTCATCGGCGCCGGTGGCAAGCGCATGCTTTCGATCGCGGCGCGCGAAGCCGGCATCGTCGGTATCAACCCCAACCTCGCGCCCGGCGAGGTGAACGCCGAGGTCGGTCGCGACGGTACGGCCGAGCGAGCCGATCGCAAGCTCGCGTGGGTTCGCGAGGCAGCCGGCGATCGCTTCGACGACATCGAGCTCAACACCCTCATCTACGTCGGCGTGCTGACGGACGACCGTCTCGCCGCCGCGGCGAACTTCGCGCCGATGTTCGGTTTGTCGGCCGAGGAGGCGCTCGACGTCCCCAATGCGCTGGTGGGTACCGTCGACCAGATGAGCGCGGATCTCGAGAAACGCCGTGAGCGGTGGTCGCTCAGCTACTACGTGGTCGGCGAAGGCGTGATGGAGGACCTCGCACCGCTCGTCGAGCGCATGACCGGACGCTGACGTGGAAGTCGGTCTCATCTACGAGCTCCAGACGCCTCGTCCCTGGCACGAAGACTCCGAGCGCGACAGCTACCACCAAGCCATCGAGCAATCCGTCCTCGCCGACAAGCTCGGCTTCCACTCGGTGTGGGCCGTCGAGCATCACTTCCTGGTCGAGTACTCGCACTGCTCGGCCCCCGAGATCTTCCTGACGGCCGTCGCCGCCAAGACCGACCGGATCCGCATAGGTCACGGCGTCGCGCTCCTCCCGATCCCGTTCAACCATCCGGCGCGCGTCGCCGAGCGCGCGGCTGCGCTCGACATCGTTTCCGACGGGCGCCTCGAGGTCGGCACCGGACGCTCGATCACCGAGGCCGAGCTCGGCGGGTTCGACATCGACCCGCTCGACTCGCGTCCGATGTGGGAGGAGGCCGTCCGTCTGCTCCCGAAGATGTGGACGCAGGAGGTGTTCGAGGGATTCGAAGGCAAGTACCTGTCGATGCCACCGCGGCCGGTGATCCCCAAGCCGGTACAGAAGCCGCACCCGCCCATGTGGATGGCGTGCACGCAACCCGACTCGTTCCGCGTGGCCGGTGAGGGGGGTCTCGGCGCCCTCGCGTTCGGTTTCGGGCCGCTGTCCAACGTCGTCGAATGGCACCGTATCTATCGCGAGGCGGCAGCTGGATGCACGGACCCTATCGGGGAGTTCCAGAACGAGCGCTTCGCCCCCGCCGCCCTCACGTACTGCGGCGAGTCCGACGAAGAGGCCGTCGACACCGGAACCGAACCCGCCGCCTTCTTCGCGGCCTCCCTGTCGCAGCTCTTCGCACCGTGGATCGGCAAGGAGGTGAAGGGGTACGAGTACTACACCGACCTCAAGCGAGTCCAGGAGATCTCCGGCGCGCTGGCGCATCTGCCGACGCCCGAGGTGATGCAGCGTGAGGGCTACACGCTGATGGGCTCACCCTCCACGATCACTCGCACTATGCGCAACTACTTCGAGATGG
Source organism: Actinomycetota bacterium (assembly GCA_050694575.1). Lineage (GTDB taxonomy): Bacteria > Actinomycetota > JAICYB01 > JAICYB01 > JAICYB01 > JBOGXL01. The sequence goes on from JBOGXL010000268.1 coordinate 6,714, forward strand.
GGGCCGATCTGGTGCTCGGCGTCGTGCAGGCCGGACATCTCCCGCACAACAAGATCATGGCCTCACTCGAGCGCATCGGGACTCAAGTGATCCCGGAGGTGAAGTCGTGGTCCAAGCAGAAGGCCCGAGCATGACGGGGGCCACCCAGCAGCTAGCCGAGTGGTCGTCCGGAGTTGGCTACGAGGACATCCCCGAACGCATCCACCCGAGGACGAAGGCGCAGATCCTGTCGGTCCTCGGGGCGATCCACGCCGGACGACACTCCGAAGGCGCGGTCTCGGCGCTCGAAGTGGCTCGGTCGTGGGGTAGCGGCGGCGAAGCGACGGTCTTCCTGACCGGCGAGAAGCTTCCGCACCTCAACGCGGTCTTCGCCAACGCATGCGCGTCGGTCTCCTTCGATTTCGACGACTACGTCTTCGCCGGGCACACCGGTCACTCGGCGGTCTGCGCGGCTCTGGCCTACGGCGAGCACGAGGCAAGCCCGGGTCGCGACGTGCTCTCGGCAATCACCGTCGGCAACGAGGTGGGAGGACGTCTCGGGGCGTCGCTTCTGTTCGGCCCCCACAACGGTCAGATGTGGTCGTACATCCACGTGCTCGAAGGAGCATGCGTCGCGTCTCGCTTCCTGCGTCTGGATCCCACGCGCACCGCTCATGCGATAGGCGTCGCCTTCACGCAACCCCCGTTCCCGCTCATGCCGGCCTTCATGGGCCCGGATTCCAAGCTCCTCATCCCCGCGTCGACCACGGTCGAAGGCTGTCGGGCAGCCGAGCTGGCGGCCCGCGGATGGACGGGCAACCGGTCGATCCTCGAGGACCATCAGGGCTTCCTGCGCCGCTTCAACGAGACGAACCTCGGGTGGATCCTGTCGGGGTTCGGCGAAGCCTGGCTCTCGGACACGCTGACGTACAAGGTCGT
>JBOGXL010000269.1:0-2207 GCA_050694575.1 Actinomycetota bacterium
TTGGCCGCGGCCTTGTCACCGACCTCGCGCAGGACGCTCGCCGGGGGACCGACGAAGATCAGGCCCGCTTCAGCGCACTCCTGCGCGAAACGGTCGTCCTCGGCCAGGAAGCCGTACCCGGGGTGGACGAGATCGGCCCCCGCCGAGCGCGCCGCCTCGACGATGCGATCGCGGCGGAGGTAGGAATCGGCCGCGGGTGCCGGGCCGATGTGCACGGCGTCGTCGGCGGCACGCGCGTGAGGTGCGCCCACGTCGGCGTCGGAGTAGACGGCCACCGTACGCATCCCCATCCGGCGAGCCGTCCGGAAGATGCGCATGGCGATCTCGCCGCGGTTGGCGACGAGGAGCGTGGTCACGGAAGCGACTGTAGACGTTCGTCAGCGATCGTCGGCTCGCAGCTGAGCTTCGTACGGACCCCAGCCCGAGAGTTGCGCGGCGCCGCACCGCGCGGCGAGGTCGAGGGCATCACCGACACTCAGTCCGGTCCCCAACGCGTACGTCAGGCCGGCCGCGAACGAGTCTCCCGCGCCGTACGCGCAAACGACGGGGCCCGGCAACGCAGCAGCGGGGTAGCTGCCACTCGCGCCGTCGGCGGTACTGAACCGTCCGCCCGCGGCGCCGAGGGTCTCCACGACCACGGCCGGCCGCGGGTCTATCGGTAGGTAGCGCTCGGCCGGATCTCGTCCGCTGCCGACAACGGCGTCGAGCCCGACTCCGGCGCGGGCGAGGCGCTCGGCCTCGCGCGACGTCGCGACGAGCACCTTCGCGCGGCGCGCGAGGCCGAGCGCCTCGTCGTCCCCCGCGCAGAAGTAAACGGCGTCGCACCGCTCGAGCTCCCCCCACGGCAGCGGATCGCTGCCGTGGGGGCCGAGCCGAGAGCCCATCACGGTGATGGTCCGCTCGCCGGTCTTGGCATCAACGTGCGTGAACGCCCTCCGCTGAGCATCCGGACGGAACACGGCCTCGACCCGGACGCCCATCGCCTCGAGCTCTCGGTTCGCGCGGTGACCGAGCTCGTCGTCGCCGAGCGCTGTGTACAACGTGCAGTTGCCGGCCAGGTTGAGGAGCTGGATCGCGGTCACGGGACCTCCACCGGCCGGCAGATCGAACACCTCGTCGGCGTGCACGATGTCTCCCGAAGCGGGCATGTACGGAACGCGAGCGAACGTCACCCATTCGACGTGCCCGACGACGGCCGCTCGCACGGAGCTCACAGAGCGATGAGCGTCAGTGGCACAGCGAAGAGCACGACGACGAACGCCGCGAGTCGTGCCGGCGAAACGAGCACACGGGCGGCGAACCCGAGGCAGACCTTGCGCAGCAGGGGGTAGAAGGCTGCGAGGACGACGAGAGTCAACACCGACAGGGTCAGTGTCACGGCCAGGACGACGCGGACGGCGTCCTGATTGCCGAGCAGGACGGCAGCCACGAGTGTGTCCGCGAGCGTCGTGATGTTCGCACCGGCGATGTACGGCAACGTGTTGGCCCGCCTGAGGTAGCCCTTCGCCACGAGCGGAACGAGGACCGTCAGCGCCACGGACACCGACAACGTCAGCAGACAGACGCCGCACCCCAAAAGGAACATCGGCCACTTCCGCGCATACCACGCGTGGGGACGGTGCTCCATCTGCTCCTCGCTGAGCGCAGGCATGACCTTGTCGATGAGCCAGAAGCCCGCGATCAGCACACCGAGGCCGAGCGGAAACAGGAGCAGTTCTGGGACGACGGACCGGGCGGCATCGACCGCCCAGCCGAACGCAACGTCGGTCACGGAGGCGATGGCCGGAGACGTTCCGATCCCCAGACCGTCGAGAGCTCCGCGGTCCAGCAACAGGTAACCGACCGCGGCCGCAGGCAGATACAGGAGGAAGGTCATGAGCAGGGAGAGGATCCCGATGGAGATCGGCGCGCGCCGGCCGGACCCGTGCCGATGCCGGACCGCGTAGATGGTCCCCACGACGAGGACGACGAAAGCGGCGCCGAGGCGGGACCCGGTGAGCATGGTGAAGGACTGAACGCGATCGATCGATCCGCCGTCGAAGAGCGTAAGGGCCGACACGGCTATCGGCGAGCCCGAGAGGACGATGAAAGCACCCAGCCAGCCCAGACCCAGCGTGCTCCACGCGTTGTCCGTGAAGATCGATCCCTCGAGCGTGGGAGCCAAGGCTGCGGCGCCGGACTTCATGAGTCCGAGCGCGACTACGAAC
>JBOGXL010000270.1:0-5917 GCA_050694575.1 Actinomycetota bacterium
CGGTCACCAACGCGCGCATCTACTCGGCCCGGAAGGTGATGCCGCGATCCGGGACGTCCACGCCCGGCCAGAGACGGATGCCCCGACGCAGCTCGTTCGATGCGCCTATGCGCACACCGGCGCCGACGACGGCATCGTCGACGGTGCAGCCCGGTCCGATCCGGACCTCGTTGCCCAGCACGCTCCCGGCCACCGTCGTTCCGCCCCCCACTATCACGTCGTCGTGCAGCACGGACTCCCCGACCACAGCCCCCGCGCCGATCCGGCACCGTTGGCCGATCGACGAGTACGGACCTATCGTCGCGCCGCGTTCGACCGTACACCCGCCGCCCACGGCGCACGGCCCGGCGAGGCTTGCCGACGGGTCGACCTCGGCGCCGCGTCCGATCCACACCCGGCCCGCGCTGCCCAGGCCGGCGGGGTCGAGGCCGACGTCGCCCGCGAGCACATCCCGGTTCGCCTGGATGTATTTCTCGGGTGTGCCGGTGTCGAGCCAGTAGTCGCGCGAGACGTACCCGTACAGGGCTTCCCCTTCGGCGAGCAGCAAGGGGAAAAGCCCGACGTCCACGCGACCACCCGACCTCACACCTCCCTCGAACGAGAACGGCTCGCCGCCGGGGACGTAATTGAGCGCATCGGGCTCGAGCACGTACGTCCCGGCATTGATGAGATCCGTGACGACTTCTTCTTTGGTCTTGGGCTTCTCGATGAACCGTTCGATCCGTCCGTCGTCGTCCACAGGGACGAGGCCGTACGCGCTGGGGTCCTCCACCGGCTTCAGCGTCAGCGTTCCGAGCGTCTCCCGCTCGCGGTGGTACGCGACCAGAGAAGAGATATCGAGTCCCGTAAGGATGTCTCCGTTGCAGACGAGGAACGTGCCGTCGAGGAGATGCTCGACGTTCTTGACGGCCCCGCACGTATCCAGAGGCTCCTCCTCGCGCACGATAGTGAGCTTCACGCCGTGCGTGTGGTGGGAAGGGAACGTCTCGAAGGCATCGGCCAGGTACCCGGTGGTGAGGATCGCCTCGTCCACGCCGTGCTTGGCGAGATTGGCCAGGACGTGCTCGAGGAATGGTCGTCCGGCGACGGGCATCAGCTCTTTCTTCGTATCGAGCGTCAGCGGACGCAAACGCGTACCCAAACCGCCGACGAGCATGACCGCCTTCAACGCCGTGCCTCCCCGATCCTTCGATGCTTCGGCACCGATCTTCGTGTGAAGAGCCACCTGATCGCCAGCAACAAGAACCTCGAGACCAACGCAAGGCCGATGAAGGGATACGTGAGCACCCACAGGCCACGTCTGTGCTTCATCGCGTAGCGCATGAGGCTCCGCTGGTGGATCCAGAGGAACCGAAGAGGGCGCTGGGTCCAGCTCGTCCCCCATGCGTGTTCGGCGACGGCCCGCGGCTCGAACCACACTTCCCAGCCGGCGTCCCATAACCGCCGGCAGAGATCGACGTCCTCGACGAAGAAGAAAAAGCCTTCATCGAACCCACCGATCGCCTCGAAGGCTTCGCGCCGCAGCGCGACGGCCGTTCCTGCCACCCAATCCACGGCCACCGGCTGCGTGAACGAAGCGTCGGCGAGGGTGTACGCGCGGGTGCCCGGATTGCCCGGCCACACGAGCCCGACCATGCCGTGCAACGCCGCGTGCCACAGCGACGGGAAAGCCCTCTTCGTCGGTTGCACGGAGCCGTCCGGGTTGAGGACGAGTGCACCCACCGCTCCGGCCTTCGGGTGGTCGTCGAGGGCACCGCGAACGGCGTCGACGAACCCAGGCCGAACGTCGGCATCGGGGTTCAGCAACAGGACGTAGGGGGCCGACGTCTCGCGGACACCCTGATTGGCCGCGGCGGCGAACCCGGAGTTGCTCTCGTTGCGGATCACCCGGATCGCCGGGTGCTCGCGTTCGATGCGATCGACGCTTCCGTCGGACGACGCATTGTCGATCACCACGATGCTCTCGGCCGCCGTCTGCTCGCATAGGCGTGCCAAGCAGTCGACGACGGCTTGTCCGGCGTTGTAGTTGACGACGACCACGCCGATCTCATCCACGAGCGGCTCTCTCGTAGACCTCGACGGTTGCTTCGGCGGCGCGCTGCCACGTGAGCTCGCGTGCGCGCTCTGGGCCGCTGCGCCGGAGGCGGAGGGAGAGTGCGTCATCCTCGAGGACGCTCTGGATGGCGGCGCCCAGGGCCTCGATGTCTCGCGGCGGGACGAGCACGGCCGACCCGGCGGCGAACTCCTCGGGGGCCGATCCCGTCGTCGTGACGACTGGTGTTCCGCACGCCATCGCCTCGAGGACGGGAAGACCGAAGCCTTCGGCGATGGTGGGATAGGCGAGGAGGGCCGCGCGCCGGTAGAGACTGATCTTCTCGGCCTCGTCCACGTAGTCGAGTCGGTGCACGCGCTCGGGTGGCAGGACCGCCGTGGCTGCGTCCACCGCCGATGTTCCCCAGGCGCGTGGCCCGACGAGTACGAGATGGTGCGGCACGCCCGTCGCGAGGAGCCCGGCGTAGGCCTGCGCGAGAGCCGGCACGTTCTTCCGCGGCTCCAGCGCGCCGACGAAGAGGATGTACGGCTCGAAGGGGAACGACGGACCAGAGGCGTCGCCGGGCGAGTACCGGCTCGTGTCCACGCCCTCGAGGACGACGTCTACTCGGTCGGGGTCGGCGTTCGCGTGGTCTACGGCGCCCCGGCGCGCGTACTCCGACACGGCGATGACGCGCGTCGCCCGGCCGATCCCCGTGCGCGCCGAGCGGGTGAAGTACGCGACCTTCGCCCGTTCGTGGAGCTCGGGAAGCATGAAGAACGTCGGGTCGTGGAAGGTCACGACGGCCGGACCCTCCAACCGGCCCGGAAGCGTGTAGTGGGGGCCGTGGAAGACATCCGGACGGATCCGACGCACGCGCAACGGCAGCATCGTGTGCGCCCAGGCCAGCCGCGCAACTCGACTACCCACGCCGACACCGTGCAGCGTCGCTCGAGGCAACAACGTCGCGTACTCGGTCGCATCCCGATCGTTCACGAACACGTGCAGGTCGAGGTCGAGCCCGTCCAACGCGCGCAGGAGCTCCGTGACGTAGACGCCTGCTCCGACGCGCTGCCCGGGTATCGCCGTCGCATCGACGGCGATGCGCAACGTCAAGACGTTGTCGATCCCGACAGCGCCTCTCGGTAGCACGTCACCGTTCGGCGGGCGGTGCGCTCCCAGGTGAACTCGCGAGCGCGCTTGTATCCGGCCCGTCGGAGGTCCTCCGCGAGCTCGGGATCGCGCAGGACCTTCGCGATGGCCGACCCGATCGACGCGGGGTCGGACGGATCGCAGAACTCGGCCGCAGCGCCGGCGACCTCCGGCATCGACGAGCGATTGGACGTCACGACCGGGGCACCACACGCCATGGCCTCGAGGATCGGCAGCCCGAATCCTTCCGCCAGGGACGGGAAAACGAAGGCCGACGCGCCCGAATACAGCGCTGCGCGCACAGGGATCGGCTGCTCGTTGATCCGCCGAACCCTTTCGGACAATCCACGCTCCGCGATCAGCTCAGCCAGGTCTCCGGACCACCATCCGCGGGGACCGACCATGTACAGGTGCAGCGCTGCGGCGTCCGGAAGGCCGCTCTCCAAGGCGTGGACGAAGCCTCGCATGACGCCCTCGGGGTTCTTGCGCGGCTCGAGGGTTCCCATCCACAACACGTAAGGACGCTCGATGTTCAGCTCCCCGAGGATGCGATCGCGGTCCTCCGGGGACGGGGCTTCCATGTCGGTCCCCATCGGAACGACCCGCACGCGGCCGTGCGCATGCTCGCTGGCCGCCAGCGCTTCCGCGGTGGCCCGGGACGGAACCATCACGAGACTAGCGTCGCTCAGACGCCGGAGCATCGCTTCGTGGAACGCGAGCCCGGAAGCGGGATAGGCGTCCGGGAATTCGCGGAAGTTGAGATCGTGAACCGTCACGACGAGTGGGCGTGCGTCCCTCGGAGGGAAGGCCATGCTCGGCGCGTGTACGAGCGACGAGGTTCCGCCGACCCCCGGTGCGTGCCCGCGCGTCCATCGCCTGTACAGCAGCGGCCGCGGGAGCGGCAGCCGGCGGGCGTGCGGGAGACCGCCGCCGACCAGCGTCGATCGGCGGTGCATCGCCACCACGGGCTCGAGCTCGATCCCCACGGACGGCAGCCGGCGCATCATCGCCCGCACGTACGTCCCTATCCCTCCCGGTACCTCCTGGAGGAGCTGTTCGGCGACGAGCCCGACCCGGATGACGCTCACGACTCGGCGGCGTCCGTGCGTATCTCGGCCACCGCTTCCTCGAACACTTCGATGTGGGCCGTCGCTGCGCGGCCCCACGTGAACGTCGTGGCCCACGCGCGCGCGGCCTCGATCGTCCCGGGATCCGGGCTGCCCTCGAAGTGATCGGCCACGGCTGCCGCCAGTCCGTCGAGATCATCCGGATGAACCCAACGAGCGTGGTCACCCAAGGCTTCCGGGAGCGACGAGGTCTTCGTCGCCACGACCGGCGTGCCGGCGGCCATCGCCTCGAGCGGCGGTATGCCGAAGCCTTCATAACGAGACGGGTAGACGAACACTTCCGCGCCGCGCACGAGCGCCGCCACCTCCGGATCCGGCAGATAACCCACGACGCGTACGGCATCGGAAGTCAAGAGGGCGTCGTTTCGTGCACGGATGCCGTCCCAGCCGAAGCCCGGCGATCCGACGAGCACGAGCTGCGCTCGGGGATGGATCGACCGCACCCGCCCGAACGCCTGCAAGAGCAGGTCGACGTTTTTGCGTTCTTCGAGGTTCCCGACGAACAGCGCGTACGGTCCGTCGATCCCCAACGCCTCTCGCCGCGGCGCCACGAGCCCACCGCCCGGCTCCCGGAAGATGCGCCGGACGGCCCACGGCACCACGCGGATGCGGTCGGCCTCCCCGGGGAGCCACTGAGCAAGCTCCTCACCGACCAGGCGTGATGGGACGATGATCCGGTTCGCGCGTTCGGCCATCCGAGGGACGGTATCGGCATAGCTGCGCACGTGGGCCGAGCACGCTTCGGGCATCCGGATGAAGGCGAGGTCGTGGATCGTCATGACACCGGCGGCCTTCACCAACGGCGGCAGGAGGAAGTTCGGCGCCCAGAAGACGTCGACCGATCCGCAGAACAGCTCCGCCGGAGGCCACGTCATCCGTGACCAGATCCACGTCATGGCGCGGGCCGGCAGGCGCGTGCGCGCAACGCGCACGCGCGGCGAATGCTTGCGTGCGTCGCGGCGCAGCGTCGCTGCGCCGCGCGCGCTGACGGGCAGGAGCACGACCTCGATGCCCTCGTCGGCTCCGACCAGGGCGTCGACGACGGAGGCGGTTGTGTGCCCGACCCCCGATCGGGGGCCGATCATGCTCGTCGCTTCGACACCCACACGCAGGCCCATCGCAGAAGAGCTTAGGCGCTGTCTATCGAACCGAGGAACGCTTCTGCGGCCCGTCGCCAGGGCCGCAAGCGCGGGAATCCCGCCGCCGACCAGGCCTCGCCGACCATGCTGGTATCCGCCGGCCTCGGCGCGAGCCGCGGGACCTCGACATGAGACACCGGTTCCACGCTCGCACCCGCCAAGGCCTCGAAGACGAACGTCGCGAACTCCGCGTACGAGCACGAGCCCTCGTTGACGACGTGATACGTCCCGTAGCGACAGGAGCCCTCGAGGCTCGCTATCGCGTGGGCGAGATCGACGGCCGAGGTCGGCGAGCTCCGCTGGTCGGCGATCGCCTTGACCGGCTCCCCGCGTCGAGCGAGCTCGGGCAGATGCGACAAGAAGTTCTTGCCGCCGGGCCCGTAGATCCAGGCCGACCGGACGATGTAGTGACGCGGGTTGGCCTCACGCACCCTGTCCTCGCCCGCGAGCTTCGCGCGGCCGTACTC
>JBOGXL010000271.1:0-2360 GCA_050694575.1 Actinomycetota bacterium
ACCTCGCCGGCGTCGGGCTGCTCGAAGCCGGCGACGAGGCGCAGGAAGGTCGTCTTGCCGCACCCGGACGGACCGAGCAGTGCGAGGATCTCCCCGCGCGGCACTTCCAGCGAGACGTTGTCGACGGCGACGACGTCGCCGAAGCGTTTGGACAAGGCGTGGCACTCGACCGCCGGACGGTCGGGGCCGGAGTGTCTGGTCTCAAGCGTCGCGCGCCGGCGACGGAGAAGCCTCACAGAATCAGTATGGAAGCAGGTATGCGGAAGCGCGCGCGGGTGGTGGTGCATGGTTTCGTCCAGGGCGTGAGCTTCCGTTGGTACACGACCGAGCAGGCGCGTCGGCACGAGCTCGGTGGCTGGGTGCGCAATCTGCCCGACGGAAGCGTCGAGGCCGTGTTCGAGGGCGCCGAGGAGGCCGTGCAGCGCCTGATCGACTGGTGTCACACCGGGCCGCGATCCGCGCGCGTGCAGCACGTGGACGTCACCTGGGACGAGCCCGAAGGCCTCTTCAGCTTCGACGTCGAGCTCTAAGGGTCACCACAGCCGCGAGCTCTAAGGGTCAGCACCGCCGCGGGGGGTTCGGGGGGCGCAGCGCCGAAGGCGCGGGAGCGCCCCCGATCAACCGGAAGCGCGCGGGAGCGCGCAAGAGTCTCCCCGGCGCAGAATCACAACGCTGTAGGTATCGCTTGCGTATTCTCGGCCCGTGCATCTGCGTTCCATCACCCTGCGTGGCTTCAAGTCGTTCGCGGACAGGACCACCCTCGAGCTCGAGCCCGGCCTCGCCGTGGTCGTCGGGCCCAACGGCGCCGGCAAGTCCAACCTCATCGACGCCCTCATGTGGTCGCTCGGCACGCTGGCCCCCTCGACGCTGCGGGCCGAGAAGATGGAGGACGTCATCTTCACCGGGACCGAGCAGCGCAAGCCGCTGGGGATGGCCCAGGTCACCCTCACCCTCGACAACACCGACGGCACCTTCCCGCTCGACTTCTCCGAGGTACAGATCGGACGCACCCTCTTCCGGGACGGCGCGAGCGCGTACGCGATCAACGGCGCGACGTGCCGGCTGCTCGACGTGCAGGAGCTGCTGGCCGAAGCAGGTCTCGGCCGCGAGCTCCACGCCGTCGTCGCGCAGGGGCAGGTGGACGACATCGTCCAGTCGCGTCCGGAGGACCTGCGTGCCTACGTGGAGGAAGCGGCGGGCATCGCCAAACACCGCCGCCGCAAGGACCGCGCCGTGCGCCGCATCGAGCACGTCACGCTCGACATCGACCGCGCCGCCGACGTGGTCAACGAGCTGCGCCGTCAGCTCCGTCCTCTGCGCGCCCAGGCCGAGCAGGCCCGGCGGCACACGGAGATCACCGATCGGTTGCGTGAGATCCGCATCCGGCGCCTGGTCGGTGAGCTGGAAGCCCTGGAACGGGATCGGAAGCGCGCCTTCGACAGCCGGGCCGGAGCATCCGAGCAGCTGAGCGATCTGCGCGCGCGCTTGGACGACCTGCGCGCGCGTCGCATGGCCTCCGAGCGTCGTCTGGATGGCTCGCGGCGCGCGTCCTCGGGCGTCCGGCGCGGGCTCGAGCACCTGCGTTCCGCGCAGGCGTCGTCGTTGCGGGCCGTGATCGTGCTGCGGGAGCGGGCGCACGCACGTCCGGACATCCGGCGGCGTGACGCCATTGTCCTCAAGCTCCAGGAGCTCGATGCTTTCGAGACCGAGGCCCGGGACGACCTCGACGGTGTCGCGCGGCAGCTCGAGGAGCTCGATGCCGCACTCGCCTCCCTGCGGGATCGGGACCGCGATCTCCGCCGGCGCATCGCCGCCGACGGCGAACGTCTCACCCAGGCGCTCCATGAAGCCACGTCCGTAGACGCCGAGAGCCGCGCTTCCGAGCAGGCGGAGATCACCGCGCGGGCCGAGGCCGGCGCCTCGGGGCAACGCGCGGATCGTGCGCGGTCCGAGCTCGCGCGGCTCGACGATCAGAGCGATGTCGTCCGGCGGGAGATCGAAGCGCTCGATGCCGCCGAGGGACGCGCCTGTCTCACCGTCGAGCGGATCGACGGCGAACGCAACGAGGCCAAGACGGCGCTCGCGGAGTCCGAACGCGGGCTTCGGACGCTGGATGAGCAGAAGGCGGTCCTCGAAGGCCGGATGGAGTCGCTGCGCGTCGCGCTGGATCTCGCCGCCGAGCGGCGCAAGGGGGCCGAGGCCCTTCGCCGTTCGCACGGGACCGAGCTCGACGCCCGTGGGGTGCTCGGTGAGCTCATCCGGATCCCGTCGGGCCTCGAGCGGGCGGTGGAGTCGGTCCTCGGCCCGGTGCTCGACGCACTCGTCGTCGGCGGTGCTCGCCTGGCCGACGCCGTCGAACG
>JBOGXL010000272.1:0-3814 GCA_050694575.1 Actinomycetota bacterium
CGCGGTTGCGTTCCTGGAGGCGATCGACGATCTCGGCGATCTGATCGGGCGTCTTGCCGATCCCGAGGACCGCTTCGGGCAGACCCCAGCGCTCTTCGCGCTCGTGGTCGAGGTTGGCGAACGGAGCTTCGCTCGATCCGGGCCCGGCGTCTTCCAGCATCACGCAAGGTTAGTATCGAACGCCCATGCAGAACGGGGCCGACCTACTCGACATCACTCTCGGCGTGTTCGCACTACTCGTGGCGATCGCCGTGTTCCTGTCCTGCGCCGCCGTCCGGCGGAGGCTGATCATCCTGCAGGGTCGGGGGCGTGGAGAGGACATCCTCGAGGCCGTCTCCAGGCAGGTGGAGGAGGTGCGAGGGGTGCGTGGTGACATCCAGCACCTGGCCCACGAGCTGCAAGCGCTCGCCGAGGCTTTCCGGGGCGGGCTGCAGCGGTTCGCCGTCTACCGTTACGACGCCTTCGAGGACATGGGCGGCCAGCTCTCCTTCTCCGCCGCGATCCTGAACGACCACGGCGACGGCATGATCATCTCGTGCATCAACGGACGCACCGAAGCGCGGACGTATGCCAAGCCGGTGCAACGGGCCTCCTCGGCCTTCAACCTCTCACCTGAGGAGCAGGAAGCCATCCGGCTCGCGTTGTCCTCCGCGACACGATGACGAGTCCGACCTTCGGGTTCCTGGGTCCCCCGGGCACGTTCACCCAAGAAGCTCTGCTCCAAGTGGTGGACCCGGAGTCCGCCGAGCTCATCTACTACCCGAGCGTCGAAGAGGTCATAGACGCCGTCGAGCGTCGCGAGGTCGAGCAGGGCATGGTTCCCATCGAGAACTCGGTGGAAGGGACGGTCAACGCCACCATCGACGCGCTCGGCTTCGAAACCGACGGTCTGTACATCCAGCGCGAGGTCATCCTTCCCGTTCGCTTGCATCTCCTCGGCCGCCCGGGCACGACGCTCGCCCAGATCACCGAGGTGTACTCCATGCCGCACGCCACCGCGCAGTGCAGGAAGTGGCTGCGCACACACCTGCCGAAGGCGACGATCATCGCGGCGAACTCGACCGCCGAGGCCGCCGGACGCGTGGCGTACGAGAAGGGCACGGCGGCGGCCATCGGGCCGAACCTTGCGGCGCAGCTCTTCGCGCTGGAAGTGATCGAGCGCGATGTCACCGATCACCCGGAGGCCGAGACGAGGTTCGTCGTCGTCGGCCGCGACCCCGCGGGGCCGTCCGGACGCGACAAGACCTCGCTCGTGGTCTTCATCGCCCAAGACCGACCCGGCGCGCTACTCGAGATCCTCACGGAGTTCGCGAACCGGAGCATCAACTTGACGAAGCTCGAGTCGCGTCCGACGAAGCGCGTCCTGGGCGAGTACTGCTTCTTCATCGATCTCGAGGGCCATCTCGCCGACGCGATAGTCGCGGAGGCCGTCTCGATCCTCGAGCCGAAGGTGGCGAAGCTGAAGTCGCTCGGCTCCTATCCGCGGGCGGTGGGACGCCTCGACGCCGAGCGCCTCGCTCGTCGCGCGCGATCGGCCAAGGCGCGCGCGGGAACCGAGTAGCTCGATGCTCGACCTGAAGCTGCTCCGCGAGGAGCCGGCCCGCGTCCGCGAAGCGCTGGCACGGCGTGGCGCCGACCGGTCTCTCGACGACGTGCTCGCGGCCGATGAACGGCGCCGCGACATCGTCCACAAGGTCGACGAACGCAAGCACGAGCAGAACGTCATCTCGAAACAGATGGCGCGCGCCTCGGAGGAAGAGCGCAAGCAGATGCTGGAGAAGGCGCGTGCGTTGAAGTCGGAGATCGAAGCCCTCGAGCCGGAGCTGCGCAGTGCCGACGAACAGCTCGAGATGCTCGCCGCCGGGCTCCCGAACCTGCCTCACGAGTCGGTCCCCATAGGCCACAGCGACGACGACAACGTCGAGGTCCGCCGGTGGGGCGAGCCTCGCCAGCTCGAGGTCGTCGAGGATCATCTGGAGATCGGGCGACGCCTGGAGATCATCGATACCGACCGCGCTGCGCGGAGCTCGGGCTCGCGCTTCGGATATCTGTTCGGCGATGCGGTGCAGCTGGAGTTCGCGCTCGTGCGGTTCGCGCTCGACTGGCTCGCTCCGCATGGGTTCGTCCCCGTCGTCCCGCCGGTCCTCGTGCGACGTGAGGTGATGTTCGGTGCGGGCGCGCTGCCGGGGGACGAAGCGCAGTACTACGTGGTGCAGGACGGTCTGTATCTCACCGGCACGTCGGAGCAGGCGCTGGCCGCCATCCACATGGAAGAGGAGCTCGACGTCGCCGAGCTCCCGAAGCGCTATTCGGCGTTCTCGTCGTGCTTCCGGCGGGAGGCCGGCACGTGGGGACGCGACACGCGCGGCATCTTCCGGGTGCATCAGTTCGACAAGGTCGAGATGTTCTCCTTCGCCCACCCCGAACACTCATGGGAGGAGCATGAGTTCCTCGTCGGTCTCCAGGAAGAGCTGCTCCAGGCCCTCGAGATCCCGTATCGAGTGATGAACGTTTGCACCGGCGAGCTCGGCGCGCCGGCATCCAAGAAGATCGATCTGGAGGCATGGTTTCCCGGGCAGAGCCGCTACCGCGAGGTCACGTCGTGCTCGAACTGCACCGACTACCAGGCCCGGCGCCTCCACACCCGAATGAAAGGCAAGGGAGCCAAGGGCATCCCGCACACCCTCAACGGGACGGCGATCACCAGCTCGCGAACGGTAGCCGCGATCCTCGAGAACTACCAGGAGCCGGATGGGAGCGTTTCCGTCCCCAAGGTGCTCCACGCCTATCTGCCCGAAGGGATGACTCGGATCTCGGCCGAACGGACGCCGGGCCGCGCGTAACCTGAGCGCGGAGGAGTGTCCGAGCGGACTAAGGACCCCGCCTTGAAAGCGGGTGCGCCCTTTACCGGGCGCCGTGGGTTCGAATCCCACCTCCTCCGCGGCGGGAGACCGAAACCGTCGGTCTTAGAATCGATGTCTACGGAGGAGTCGCATAGTTCGGCCTAGTGCGCCCGCCTGCTAAGCGGGTTGGGGGTGAAAGCTCCCTCGCGGGTTCAAATCCCGCCTCCTCCGCTCCGCGGAGTAGCGTGTTTGGTTCGTAGAATTGTTGCGCCCGTAGCTCAACTGGACAGAGCGTCTGGCTACGGACCAGGAGGCTGGGGGTTCGAGTCCCTCCGGGCGCGCCGACGGCTCTAGCTCGCGAAGTAGAGCGCCGACGTCATCGCGAAGACCAGTAGTCCGTTCCGGCAGTACGTCGTCGCGCCACCGAGGAGCGGATCGCACAGCATCCGTCGTCCCTCGGCGAGATCGGGCAGATAGATCTCTGCTCGCAGCCACCGCGTGGTGCTCGGCGCGGTGAACGTGTGCGTGAACGCATCCGACAGCACAGGTACGTCGACCTTGATATTGCGGCCGCCGTCGCGTGGAACGCGAAGGAGCGTCCCGCCGGCGTTTCGGACGCGGACGCGAACACGCGAACCGCGCGGCACGATGTCGCCGATCATCGACTCATACTTGCCGTCGCGGTCGGCGTCGGCTTCGATGAACACGCGGGGGCCGCGCAACGCCGGTGGCTGGTGCGAGATGAAGGTTCGGCCCGCACGCAGCCCCTCGATCACACCTCGTTCGCTGCGCTCGGATGCGAACACCCACGTTGTCGGTTGCCCGACACCCTGCACGGCGCTCACCGAAGCCCAGTGGCTGTCGCTCCCGCCTGTGGCCGCGATCCGAGCGCCGCGGTCGAGCCAGCCTTCCCAGTACCTCACGGCGTCGTCCGTGGACGATCCCGACGGCAGCGGTGGCTGCAGCAGACG
>JBOGXL010000273.1:0-2090 GCA_050694575.1 Actinomycetota bacterium
GGCCCGCCCATCGGCCGCCAGCAGCGGCGCGGCGGCCCCGACGAGGGCCTCGAGCACGTCCGAGCCCGCGTATGGAGGGTCGATGAAGACCAGGTCGAAGGGTGCGTCGCGTTTCCCCCGGCCCGTCAGGTAGCGCATCACGTCGGCCCGGCGCACCGAAGCCACGTCTGCGGCCCCCGTCGCGGCGGCGTTCACACGGACGGCCGCCGCGGCGGCCGCGTCACGATCGACGAAGACCCCCTCGGCGGCGCCGCGCGACAGGGCCTCGAGACCGTAGGCGCCCGACCCGCAGTACAGGTCGAGCACCTTCGCATCGGGGACGTGTGAGGCGATCGAGGAGAACACGGCCTGCCTGACCTTCTCGCTCGCCGGCCGGGCGCCCGGAGGCACCTTGAGCGTTATCCCCTTCGCGTCACCGCGCGAGATGCGCACCCTCGTTCAGCCGTGGAACAGCCAGTCGAGGGTGTCGCCGAACCGCCGCCCCACCTCGGCCCGCACGAGCGAGTGCTCGGGTTTGCTCAGCTTGGGGTCCGACCCGACGAGCGCGAAGGCGGCTTCGCGCGCCTCGACGACGACGGGGAAGTCCTCGACCAGGCGCGCGACGCGCAAGTCCGTCAGACCGGCCTGCCGGGTGCCGAAGATCGTGCCTTCACCGCGTATACGCAGGTCCTCCTCGGCCAGGACGAAACCGTCGTTGGACCGGGCGATGGCTTCGAGGCGTTGCTGCGCCTCCTCGGTCTTGGCGTCGGAGAAGAGGATGCACGTCCCGCCGTGCTCGCCGCGCCCGATGCGACCTCGGAGCTGATGGAGCTGCGACAGCCCGAACCGCTCGGCGTTCTCGATGAGCATGACCGTGGCTTCGGGTATGTCGACACCGACCTCGACGACGGTCGTCGCGATGAGGACGCCGACGTCGCCCCGCCGGAACCCGTCCATCACATCGTCCTTCTCCGCCGTGCGCATCTGCCCGTGCAGAAGGGCGACGGGCAGGTCGGGGAACACCTCCGTCCGGAGACGCTCCGCCTCCGCGACGGCCGCCTTGGCCTGCAAGGCGTCCGACTCGTCCACGAGCGCGCAGACGACGAACGCCCTTCTTCCTTCACCGACCTCGGTGCGGACGAGGTCGTAAGCGCGGCTCCGCGCCGCTCCGTCGCTCCCGACGACGAACGTCCGGACGGGCTGTCGTCCGGCCGGGAGCTCGTCGAGCATCGACACGTCGAGGTCGCCGTAGAGCGTGAGGGCGAGCGTCCGCGGGATCGGCGTGGCCGTCATGATCAGGACGTCGGGGTCCTCACCCTTGGAGCGCAGCATCATCCGCTGCCCGAGACCGAATCGGTGCTGCTCGTCGACTATCGCCAGGCCCAGCCGATCGAACCCGACATCTTCGGAGATCAGCGCGTGCGTGCCGCAGATGAGCTTCAGGTCGCCGGCCCCAAGACGCATGAGGATGTCGCGCCGTCGCCCCTGCGGGACGGCGTTGGTCAGAAGCTCCACATCGACGCCCACCGGTTCGCACAGCTCGCGGATCTTCCGCGCGTGCTGCTCCACGAGTACCTCCGTGGGCGCCATGATCGCGACCTGCGTTCCCGACTGGATCGCCACCATCGCCGCGTAGACGGCCACGAGCGTCTTCCCGCTCCCCACCTCGCCCTGCAGCAGCCGGTGCATCGGCCGCGGCTTGCCCATGTCCAGAGCGATCTCGCCCATGACACGGTCCTGCGCCTTCGTCGGCCGGAAGGGCAGCGACGCGACGAAGGACTGCGCAAGATCGCCCTTGGCGTCGTGGGCGATGCCCCGCGTCTCTTCCTCCAGGTGACGCTTGCGCAGGGCCAGGCCGATCTGTAGGACGAACAGCTCCTCGAACACGAGCCTTCGCCGGGCGTCGGCGATCTGCGTCATCTCCTCTGGGAAGTGGACGAGCTTCGTCGCCACGTCCTTCGACATCAGGTTGCGCTCGGCCCGGACCGTGGCCGGGATCGGGTCGGGGACGCGTCCGAGCCGCTCGAAGGCACCGTGCAGGAGCCGTCGCAGCTGCGTCGCCGACAGGCGTTCGGTCGCCGGATACACGGGCACGATCCGACCCGTGTGCA
>JBOGXL010000274.1:0-1831 GCA_050694575.1 Actinomycetota bacterium
ACGTCGCCCGATCCCAGCGCCGACGCGGTGTCGTCCTCGGTGACGAGGTGGTCGGTCGTTGCCTCCAAGCCCGGTTCGATAGGCACGGGCATTAGGCTAATGGCCGATGCGACGTCGATTGCCAACCTCGGGCCGAGTCCTCGTGTCCGCGTGTCTCGCCGGACGTGCGTGTGCGTACGACGGATCCCACCGTGCGCACCCGCAGGGTTGTGGAGCAGCCATCCTCAAAGCACGCTCTCCCGACTGCGGCTGCACCGCCGTCTACGACGGCACCTTCTCCCGCACGCTCACCGACGGAGATGGCGTGACGGCGGCGGCTCTGCGCCGCGCGGGGATCGAGCTCTGGACGGAGGAGGAACTCTAGCGCAACGTTACTCGTCGATGCGACCGACGTGAGGAGGTTGACCGTGCCGAGGAACATGCAGGCGTGGGCGGGGGAATTGGTGGGAACGTACGGCTTCGTGACGATCGGAGCCGGCGCCGGGATCGTGGCCGGCAGCGGTCTCGCCGACCTCGGGCTGTTCGGTGTGGCCGTCGCGAACGGTGTTGGCCTGGCCGTCATGGTCACCGCGTTCTGGGCGATCTCAGGCAGTCACTTCAACCCGGCCATAACACTGTCCGCGCTGATCGGACGGAAGATCGGCGCGGTGGACGCCCTCGGCTACGTCGCGTGCCAGATCATCGGCGCTCTGGGCGCGGGGTTGACCCTGCGCGTGATCTTCGAGGAGACGTCGTGGCGCTCTGCCGGGCTCGGCGCGCCCGCCCTGACGATCTCGGCGGGACGTGGGGTGCTCGTGGAGGCCGTCTTCACCTTCTTCCTCGCGATCGTCATCTGGGCCACGGCCATCGACGATCGCGGGCCGAAGGTTGGAGGGTTCGCGATAGGTCTGACCGTCCTCGTGGGGGTTCTCGCCGTCGGTCCGTTGACGGGCGGCGCTTTCAACCCGGCTCGCTACCTCGGTCCGGCGGCCCTGGCGGACAACGTCGAGGACTGGTGGGTGTATTTCGTCGGGCCGGGCATCGGGGGTGCCTTCGCCGGGATCTTCTATCCGACGGTTCTGGGCGAAGGCTTCCCATGGGCCCGGACGCCGGAGGTACCCGAGCCTCCGCCGCCGGCTCGTCGAACACGCGCCACGACCCGCAAGAGAGCTGCGCGGAAGCGTTCGTAGCTTCACGACGCTCCCGGAAACACGCCGGTAACCTTCTTCCATGAAGGGCGATGACATCCGGCGTACCTTCCTGTCCTTCTTCCAGGAACGGGACCATGCTCCCTTTCCGTCCTCGTCGCTGATCCCTCCGCCCGAGACGAATCTGCTCCTGACCACGGCGGGCATGGTGCAGTTCCGTCCGTACTTCCTGGGGGCCGAGAAGCCTCCGCACCCGCGCGCGATGAGCGTCCAGAAGTCCTTCCGCACCACCGACATCGAGGAAGTCGGCGACCAATCGCATCTGACCTTGTTCGAGATGCTGGGCAACTTCTCCTTCGGTGAGTACTTCAAGAAGGAGGCGATCAACTGGGCGTGGGAGCTTCTCACCCGCGACTACGCCCTCGATCCCGAGCGCCTGTGGGTCACGGTCTACGAGGCCGACGAAGAAACGGAGAGTCTCTGGCGCTCGGAGACACCGGTCGCTGCTGAGCGGATCCAAAGACTAGGTAAGGGACCGAACTTCTGGGACATGGGTGTCCCCGGGCCCGGCGGACCCAACAGTGAGATCTTCTTCGATCGCGGACCCGATTACGGCGAAGAGGGTGGGCCGGCGCGTAACGAGACGCGCTACCTCGAGGTGTACAACCTCGTCTTCATCCAGTACCGCACCGACGGCGCCAAGG
>JBOGXL010000275.1:0-6695 GCA_050694575.1 Actinomycetota bacterium
ACCGCGATGAATGCCAGAACGAAGGCCACCCTCCCCATCGGTGGGCGTCGGCCGCCCGGCCGCCCGCCTTACAGCGGTCAGTCGAAGAGCTCGGCCGCCTTGTCCTTGAGCTTCCGGAACGGCTTGCGCGGCCGGTCCTGGCTCACGAGCTTGTCGTTGCTCGCGAAGCCCCATCCCACCAGCTGGACCCCCACCCGGCTCCAGAGCCGCCGCAGCGCCCCTCCGCAATCCGGGCAGCTGTCGGGCGCCTGCTCACCAGGCAGGACTATGACCTCGAGCTCTGCATTGCAGCTCGAGCAGCTGAACTCGAAGATCGGCACGCCTACACCGTAGGGCAGACCTGTGTGTGTGAGCGGTTGTCCACAGCTTGTGGACGGTCTGGGGAAGACTGACACCATTGGAATTTCAAGCCTGTAGGAACCTCTCCACGACCCTGACGACCTCCTCGACTTTGTCGTCGCCCGAGCCCTTGGAACGCATGGCCTCGCTAAGGGATCCGCGCATGTGGTCTCGCAACAGGCGCAGCCCTACCTTCTCCATGCCCGAGACGACGGCCGAGACCTGGGTCAGCACGTCCACGCAGGCCGTGTCGTCGGCGACCATCCGCTGGATCCCGCGGAGCTGGCCCTCGATCTTGCGCAGCCGGGAGAGGATCTCCTCGCGGTCGGACGCGTACGGGTAGGGCATTCTCAGCTCCTCGTCTCCCCCCACCGGGTAGGGGTACCCCGAGTCTACCGGCCGCGGTGACGGCTCAGTACCACTGTGTGGAGACGGCGAAGGCGAACCCGATCAGCCCGAGCCCGGAGAACAAGGTGAGCGGACGCCCGTCCCACAGGATGTAGGTGAGCAGGATCAGCACGACGCCCGCGCCGATGGCCGAGAAGAAGATGTAGGGGATGAAGCGCGAGAGGCGCCGGCGCTTCGGGCGTGTCTTCACGACGGGGGGTTTCGGCCGGCGGCCGCCGCGGCGTCGATTCGATCTCGATACGGGCATACGCCGACCGATGATACGGATAGTCGAGTCGCTACGCTCTCGATGTGAAGGAGCAGCGGCTCGTCCTCGTGCATGCCCATCCCGATGACGAAGCGATAAGCACCGGCGGCACCATCGCGCGCTACTCCGACGACGGCGCCCACGTCTGCTTGATCACCTGCACCAACGGCGAGCTCGGTGAGATCGCCGAGGTCCCCGAGCTCGGTCCGGCCGACGATCTCCGAGATCGTCTCGGCGAGATCCGACGCGCCGAGCTCGAGGAAGCGTGCCGGCACCTCGGCAAGGTCGATCTGCGCATGCTCGGCTTCCACGACTCAGGGATGGCCGGGACGCCGGAGAACGACGACCCGAAGGTGTTCGTCAACCAGAAGATCGACGACGTGGTCCGCATGATCGCGCCGATACTGCGGGAGGTTCGTCCGCAGGTGCTCGTGACGTACAACGAGTCCGGGTTCTACGGACATCCGGATCACATCCGCGCACACGAAGCGGCGCTGGCCGCGATGGACGCCGCTGCCGATCCCGCGTACGAGCCGGAGCTCGGCCCGCCGCACGCCGTTTCGAAGGTGTACTACACGGCGTTCCCAAAGAGTCTGCTCCGTACGGCTCGTGACATGGCCTCCGAGCTCGGTTGGGAGAACGACGCTTTCGCCGAGGACGAGATCGAGGCGATGGGCACGGACGACGACCTGATCGCCGCCGCGCTCGATGTCGCCGAGTACATCGACAGGAAATACGACGCCCTCCGCGCGCATCGCACCCAGCTCGGGACCACGCAGTGGGCTCTGGCGATGCCGGAGCAGTACCGCGTTCTGGCTTTCGGGATCGAGCACTATGTCCTCGCGCGTTCGGCATCGCCGCGAACCGACGTCATAGCCAGCGATCTCTTCGTGGGGATCGAGTGAGTGGAACGAAGGTCTTTGTGCTGGATAACTACGACTCGTTCACGTTCAATCTCGTGCAGTACCTGGGGGAGCTGGGAGCCGTCGTCGACGTGGCGCGCAACGACCACGTCACCGTCGACGAGATGGGCGCTCGCTCCCCTGAGGCCGTCGTCATCTCACCCGGACCCGGCGGACCGCGAGAAGCCGGCTGCTCCGTCGACCTCGTCGAGTGGTGCCTGCGCACGAGCACGCCGCTGCTCGGTGTGTGTCTCGGGCATCAGGCCATCGCCGTCGCGCTCGGCGGCGAGGTCGTGCAAGCGCCGCTGGTGATGCACGGGAAGACGTCGGAGATCCACCACGACGGACGCGGCGTGCTCCGCGGGTTGCCCGATCCGTTCGAGGCGATGCGGTACCACTCGCTGGTGGTCGATCGTTCGTCGCTGCCTCGAGAGCTCGAGGTCACGGCGTGGACGTCGGACGGCGTCGTGATGGCGATCAGGCATGCCGGACGCCGGGCAGAAGGTGTGCAGTTCCACCCCGAGTCGATCCTCACCGGGGCCGGGATGGATCTGTTGCGGAACTTCCTCGAGCTTGCGCGCTACGAGTCGCCGACGCGGATCTCGACCGTCTGACCGCGGTTGACCCGCGTGCCGGGTGCGGGCTCTTGGCTCACGACGATGCCTTCGTTGCCCGGGTCGAACTGGCGCACCACTCGGACACGTAGGCCCAGGTCCTGTAGCTCCTCGGTGGCGTCCTCCTCAGACTCTCCTCGGACGTCGGGCATCGGGAACTCGTCGGGTCCCTCCGACACGAAGATGTCGACGACGGACCCGGCCGGAGCCTCGGTGGGGGTGCCGTCCTCTTGTGTCGGCGGCGGGTCTTGGTCGAAGACGACGCCTCGCGCAACCGACGGATGACTCTCGCGGATGCGGTTCACGCGGAACCCGGCGTTGGCGAGGATGGCCGAGGCGTCGGCTTCGTCCCGTCCTATGACGTTCGGGACTATCGCTCGTTCCTCACCCTGGGAGACGGTTACGTCGACCCGGTCCTCGGCCCGGGCTTCGCGTCCCGGGCCCGGGTCCTGCGAGAGCACCGTGCCGGGCTCTTCCGTGCTGAACACACCGGTGCGTTGCCCGAGCCGCAAGCCCTCGCGGTCGAGGGCGCGCGCGGCGTCCTCGATCTTCATGCCGACGAGCCGCGGCACCTCCACTATCGTGCGACCGAGCGAAACCCAGTACTTCACCTGGCTCCCGCGCGCGACGCGACGTCCGGTGGGCGGTTCCTGACGGGTGATCAGCCCTTCGGCTATCTGGGCGGAGAACTCTCCGCGTTGGAACGACGGCTCCAGGCCTTGCGAGCGCAGGATCCTGTTCGCCGCGTCGGGCTCACGCTCGACGACCTTGGGGACGTCGACCCGTCCGAGGACCGTCGAGCTCAGTGTGACTATCGACCACGTCAACAGGGCCAGCCCGCCGACGAGTAGGGCGAGAGCCAGGGCGACGAGCCAGCCGGGCCGTCGCGCGGCTTGACGGTCCATGCGTCCGACCGCGCGCAAGACCTGCGTGCTGTCCTCGACCGCTGCGACCCGCAGTGTCGCCGTGACTTCACGTCCCGACGCGAAGGCCTCGAGGTCGCGCCGCATCAAGGCGGCCGAGCTGTACCGATCCTCGGGCCGCTTGGCCATGGCCGTCATGACTATCGCTTCGAGCGAGCGCGGCAGGTCGCCGCGGTGAGTGGACGGTGGGCGCGGCATCTCGCGCACGTGCTTGTAGGCGATGGATACGGGTGATTCGCCTTCGAAAGGCCGCCGCCCGGTCAGCATCTCGTAGAAGACGACACCGAGCGAGTAGATGTCAGAGCGTCCGTCGAGCTGGAGGCCTTGGGCTTGCTCGGGCGAGAGGTAGTAGGCGGTGCCGAGGATCGTGCCCGTCTGCGTCATCGTGCTGCCCGCTTCGGCGCGCGCGATGCCGAAGTCGGTGACCTGCACCTTGCCGTCCTCCGACAGCAGGATGTTCCCCGGCTTGATGTCGCGGTGGACGAGACCCGTGCGGTGCGCGTACGCGAGCGCCGTCAGCACCTCGCGGGCGATGCGGCTTGCCTCGGCCACCTCGAGAGGACCTTCATCGGCGAGGTAGTCCTTGAGGGAGCGACCTTCGACGTACTCCATGACGATGAAGTTGAAGTCGCCCTGCTGTCCGGAGTCGTAGATCTGGACGATGTTCGGGTGCTGCAGGCGGGCGGCCGCCAATGCCTCACGCCGGAAGCGCTCGATGAACGAGTCGTCGCCCGCGTATTGCGGATGCAGGATCTTGAGGGCGACCTGCCTGCCCATCTTGGTGTCGTCGGCGAGGTACACGTCGGCCATGCCGCCGACGCCGACGCGACGCACGACCTCGTACCGGCCGGCGAGGACCGACGGGACGCGGCGGCCCGAACGTGGTGAAGGTGGACGAGTTACACGTCGTTGACGGCTCATCAGCGGTCCCCGCTCGTCGCGCCTGCAGCCGGATACAGCTTGAAGTATGCGTCGAGCACGCGACGTGCGATCGGTGCGGCGACGCGTCCCCCGGTGGCGGCCTCGTTGTTGCCGCCGCCTCGCTCGACGAGCACCGCTATGGCGATGGTCGGGTCGTCGAGCGGCGCGAAGGCCAGGAACCACGCGTGCGGGAGGCGTCCGCAGCTCTCACCGAACACGGCTACCTCGTCGGGAGCGCACGTCGGTTGCTGTGCCGTACCGGTCTTGCCGGCGACGGGAGGGGAGAAGCCGCCGAGCGCGCTCGAGGCCGTGCCGGCCGTCACCACACGGCGCATCATCTGCGCGAGCTGCCCCGCGGCCTCGGGAGAGATCGCCGCGGCGCCGACGCCCGTTCGGATCTCGCGAACCGTCGTTCCGCGCCTGTCGAGGACACGCTCGGCGAACCGCGGACGCGGGACGAAGCCGCCGTTGGCGACGGTCGCGGCGACGAGCGCCATACCGAAGGGCGATGCCTGGAGCACCCACTGGCCGAAGCCCGCGCGAGCGCGGTACGCGGGGGTCTCCAGGCGCTCCCGTCCGATTACCGCTCCGCCGGCGTCGCGACGGACGATCTCCGTCGGGAGACAGCCGCTGCGCGGGCCGTCGATGTCGGCCGGGCCTTCGCCGTCACAGCCGACGAAGGCGGGGCCACCCACCTGGTCGAACCCCATCGCCTGCGCGGTCGAGTACAGACGGTCGGCGCCGATGTCCACGGCGATCTGCGCGAACGCGGTGTTGCAGGAGATGCGCAGGGCGTTGGCCAGCGAACCGCCGCACACCCCACCGCCGAAGTTGCGGATCGGCCGCGTGTCGCCGGGCGCCGTGTACGAGCCGGACGAAGGCACGGCCGGTGCGTCCGGCGAATAGCGGCCCGACTCCAGCGCGGCGGCCGCTGCGACGACCTTGAACGACGAGCCGGGTGGGCGCCGGGACTGCAACGCCACAGAGAGCATCGGCGATTGCGCGTTCTCGCACTCGATGAACTCTCCGTTCTCATCGCGCAGAGGGGCGCCGTCACTCAGTCGCTTCACACCCAAGCCCAGCTCACAGCGGGCGCGGTCGGCCTCGGCCCTGTCGTTGGAGGCGAGCCCGTTGGGGTCGTAGGACGGATCGGAGGCTGCGACCAGGACCGCGCCGGTCTTAGGGTTCAAAGCGACGACACCTCCGCGCCTGTCCTCGAGCGCTTCGAGGGCTTCTTGCTGCAGGCGTGTATCGATGGTGGACACGAGCGTGTTACCCACACGCGGCCGCTGCCGGAACAGGTCGCCCAGATTGCGCGCCGGCAGCGGAGCCCCGACGAGCTCCGCGTTGTAGGCACCTTCCAAACCGGACTTGCCGTAATGGAGAGACCACTGTCCTACGACATGGGAAACGAGGTCCTCGGACGGATAGGTGCGCTCGTAGAGGCACCGGCGTCCTTCGGCAACTCGCCGGCTCTCGGCCAGGACCTGTCCATCGATGGACAGGATCGGCCCCCGTTCCCAGCGGCACTCCGCGAAGATCCTGAAGCGGTTCCGCGCGCAATCGGTCGGATCCTGCGGATCGCAGGGCTCGTTGGTCGCGACGTTTTCGGCGCGCAGGCCCTGCACGAATCCGGCGCTGCCCGCGACGGCGAGGAGAAGCACGGTCAGCAAGCCCGCGATCTGGCGGATCCGTCTGTCCATCTAGGCAGCCACCTCCTCGAGCTCGGCCTGCGCGTGTTCCGTGGTGGCTTCGGCGTTGGATATGGCCATGAGACACGCGAGGATCACGAAGTTCGCCAGCAGGCTCGATCCGCCGTACGAGACGAAGGGCAAGGTGACGCCGGTCAGCGGCAGCACGCGCGTCACGCCGCCGGCGATGATCGCAGCCTGCACGCCCAGGACGATCCCGAAGCCGGCGGCGGCGAGCGCGTGCAGGTCCGAGCGCGAACGCAGCGCGATGAAGAACGCGCGCGTGAGCAGAACGATATACGCCATGACGACGGCGAGGATGCCGGCGAGACCCATGGTGTGGCCGATCGCGGCCAGGATCAGGTCCGTCCATCCGAAAGGGATGAGATGCGGTTGGGTGTCCGGGCCGACGAGTCCCATCCCGGCCACGCCGCCTTCGGCGAGCGCGTACTGCCCCTGAAGGATCTGGTAGCCCGAGCCTTGCGGGTCCGCGAATGGGTTCTGCCATGCCTCGAAGCGGACGCCGACGTGCGGGAAGGCTTGCAGGGCCACCCACACGGCCACGGCGAACAGGATGATCCCGAGGACCGGGTAGTACGTCCGGCCCGTGGCGATCCACAGGATGGTCAGGAAGGTGAGGAAGAAGAGCA
>JBOGXL010000276.1:0-8769 GCA_050694575.1 Actinomycetota bacterium
AGCGTGTCGCCGGGGCGGACGGATATACAGCGCCAGGCTTGGGCGTGTGGTCTCGTGGCGGCAGCACCGGCCGCCCCAGCGATCGCTCCGATGGTCAGGATGAAGACGAAGACGAGGAGGCGTCCGAAGGGCGTCAGCCGGGTCCCGTCCACTTGCGTCCTCTCTTGATACGAACGTACGTTCTATTATACGAACCTCTGTTCCAAAGTCAAGATAGGCCCGGGTGCCGACAATCCGGCGGCGACCTACAGGCTCAGGCGGGTTTGCGGGCGAGGATCGCCACGCGGTCCCTGAAGTCCGGCGTGATCAGGCGCTCCCCGGCGCCGACGGCCTGGACGGCTCGGCGCGCGAGGGTCGAGACGGCGGAGCTGTACCCCACCAGCCTGCCCACGTAATAGTCCACCGAGAACGTCTTCGGATGCGTCGTCGTCTCGAGCATCTCGAACCCCGCCTCCCGCATCAGGTGTGCGAGCGTGCGGGCCGAGAACAAGTAGATGTGGCCGGGCAGCACCGACCACCACCAGCGGCGAAGCGTCCTCGCCACGGCGCTCTCCACGTTCGGTGTCGCGCAGAAGACGACGGCCCCCGGCGCCATCAGCTCGTAGAGACGCCGCATCAGCGCCAGCGGATCGGGGACGTGCTCGATGACATCGGCCAGGGAGGCTGCGTCGAAGGAGGCTCCCGCGGCATCCAGCTCCTCCAGGGTGGACTGCCGCACGTTGAGGCCTCGCGCCTGCGCCTCCCCTACGGCCCAGGCCGACGGCTCGATGCCGAGCGCGTCCCAGCCCCGGGCAGCCGCCTCCTCCACGAGCAGCCCCGGCCCGCACCCGATGTCGAGGAAGCGTCCGGGAGGCGGCCTGTGCCGCTCGATGCGCTCGAGGGTGTTGCGGAAGGTCGCTCGCAGGCCCGGCTGCTCGTCCAGATACTCCGGATCGGCGGCGTCGGAATACGGGGCATCCGCCGGCGGATCCTGGCGGACGAGACCGCACTGCGTGCAGCGCACCAACGGCCCGGCCCGGCCGTACAAGGCCTCGGTCGGACGCCCAGTAGGCGCCGACGATCGCGGGCGCAGCCTCGAGAACACCCCGCGGGTGGCCGCGCTCCCGCACAACGGACACGTCGTCACTGCACCCCCACGAATCGTCAGAAATCGTCTGGTCGTTCGTATATACGAGTGACCGAACAGGTTCTTATACGTCGTCGTCCATGGACATGAGGCAGCGATGAGTCGAGTCGTCGTCATCGGCGGAGGCATCTCCGGCACCGTCACGGCGTTGCGTCTGGCGCGTGCGGGCCGAGAGGTCACGCTGCTCGAGCGTTCCCCCAACGTCGGGGGGCTCGTCGTCAGCTTCTCGATAGGCGGCACGCCGCTCGAGTGCTTCTACCACCACGTCTTCCCCAACGAGCGCGAGATCCTGCGCCTCATCAACGAGCTCGGGCTCGGCCCCAAGTTCGGCTGGTTCCGCAGCTCGGTGGGCGTCCTGACCCACGACCGCATCTGGCCGTTCACCTCCGCGACGGATCTGCTGCGCTTCGAGCCGCTGCCGTTGCGGGATCGCGTCCGGTTGGGCCTGGGCTCGGCGCGCATGACGGGTGCCGACTGGCGGCGCTTCGATCGCACCCAAGCTCGCGAATGGTTGCGGCGGGCTACGAGCGACGCCGCGGTCGACGTCATCTGGGATCCGCTCCTTCGCTTCAAGTTCGGGACGGCGGGCTCGACGGTTCCCGCGTCGTGGATGGCTGCTCGGTTCCGCCAGCGCGCCAGCGCCCGAACGCTGCGCGGCGAACGACTCGGCTACCTGCGCGGCGGGTTCCGTCAGCTGTTCGACGGATTGGGAGCCGAGCTCGAGCGACTCGGAGCATCGGTGCTCACCCAGACGGGCGTCGAACGCATAGAGGTCGAGCAAGGGAGAGTAGAGGGGATCATCGCCGACGACGGCACGGAGATAGAGGCCCCCATCGTCGTCTATGCCGGGCAGCTGCCGAACCTGCCGGGGTTGCTGCCGCCGGAAGCAATAGATCCCCGCCTGGCAGGTAGCGTCGGACGGCTCGGCGCGGCGTGCATAGTCCTCGAGATGCGCCGCCCGATCAGCGACACATACTGGACGAACGTGTGCGTCGAGGAGGTTCCCTTCGGCGCCCTCATCGAACACACGAACCTCGTACCGGCCTCGGATTACGGAGGACGCCACATCGCATATCTCGGACGCTACTTCACACCGGACGACCCGCTCGCCAAGGCCGACCTCCGCCGCACGACGAAGCGATGGATAAGCGCCCTGGCTGAGCACGTCCCGAGCTTTACGCCCGACGACGTCATCGACGCGCATCCCTTCCGGACACCGTACGCCGCGCCGCTCATCTCACTCGGCTACCGCCACCGGCTCCTCCCCATGCGCAGTCACGTCGACGGGCTATTCGTCGCGACCACCGCGCAGATCTATCCCGAGGATCGCGGGATGAACGAGGGCGTGCGGCTCGCGGACGACGCCGCCGAAGCTGCTCTCGATTGGGAGCCGAAGACCGCGCGCAGGCGGGTACGGACGGCATGAGCTCTTACGCCGCCGCGGGCTACCTCGTTTGCGTCGCGACGTGTGTCGCACTGGCGGCCGCGGCGCTATCCCGGTGGGCCGTCGCGGATGCGCTCGACCGCGCGCTCGTCGGCGTGATCGCCGGCCTGACGGTTCCGGTTTTCGTCGGGCTGCTCCTCGGTGCGACCGGCCTTCTCTCCCCCGGCCCCTACCTGCTGGCGATGCTGGCGATAGGGATCGCTGCCGCCGCCGTGCTCACTCGCGACGACGTGAACAGGAGAGCGCCGGCGTCGTGGTCGATCACGGGCACCATCGCCGTGCTCGTGGGCGGCGTTCTGGCGCTGCTCGCCCTGGCCCCCACCCTCGCCGGACGCTTGAGCCAGCACGTCGAGACGGCCAACTACCACATCACGAATCTCGTCACGTGGATACGAAACCACAACATCTGGGAGTTACCCTTCCAGAACCCCGGCTTCTTTACCGCCACACATCCCGGCAACGGCGAGATGCTCAGCGCACCCATGATCTTGGCGACGGGAAGCGACCAGCTCGCCTACGTCGGGAACATCCTCGTCGGAGCCCTCTGCGTCTTGGCCTGCGCGATGATCGCGCGCGAGCTGGACGCTCGTCCCGACCTGGGCGCCGTCGTGGCGCTCGCCCTGGTCGGTGCTCCTCTCGTGTTCGCCACGCAGGCTCACAGTCTCGCGACCGACCTTCCCGCCACGGCCGGGTTGCTGGCCGCGGTTGCCGCATCGCTGCGCGCTCGTCGGTCGCGAGACCACCGGTTCACCGTCGTGGCCGGGATAGCGCTCGGGTTCGGGCTCGGCAGCAAGTACACGGTCCTGTTGCTAGCACCGGTCGTCGTCGCGCTGGCCGTCTACGGCATAAAGCCGCGCGTCCGCACCCTCGTGCTGCTGGCGCCCGGGCTCGTCGTGATGTCCGGGCCCTGGTTCCTGCGCAACGCGCTGGCGACCGGCAACCCGATCTTCCCCCAAGAGGTGAGGGTGGGCGGTGTCGAGCTCCTGACGGGTGCCGTAAGCCCTCTCCTGGACTTGAAGACGACGATGCTCGACCACATCACAGCCGGGAACGCAGAGACGGTAGGGCTGTGGGGACGATTGAGCTGGGAGCTCCTCGGGCCGGCCGCCCTGCTGGCGATAGCGGGGCTCGTGATCTCCTGGTTCCGGACGTCGCATCGCCGCGAGCGTGTGGCCGTCGCCGTCGTGGGGGCGGCCGCCGCCGTCGTGTACCTGATCACGCCGTACACGGGAGCGGGCCCCGATGGGATCCCCTTCCTGCTCGGCTCGAACATCCGCTACACGATGCCCGCCGTCTTCATGGGTGCGGCTCTGGCGGCGGTGGCGATCCCGCCGCGCTTGCTGGTCCTCGGCACGGCGGCTGCCTTCGGCTTCGACGGATGGCGGATGGCTCGCGGGTACGGCTTCCGCACCGACCTCGACCTGAGCACGGCTTTGGTCGTAGTCGCCGTCGTCGCGCTCGCCGCGTTGGCGTGCGCCGGCCTCGTAACCCTCGGCCGACGCCGGCCGGCGTACGGTGCGGCGACGTTGGTCACGAGCGGAGCCGCGTCCCTCCTCCTCGTCGGCATCGCTTTGGGACAGATCGACGATTCCGTGACTCCTCGCCGACTCGATCGAGTGTTGTCCCGAGCCGGGCGCGCGGACGTGATGGTGCTCGGGGTCGACGACATGCGCAGCGTGCTCGGCTCGCGCCTCGCGGCTGGCGTCCGCACCGTGTCCGCGGGGGGCCGGGCGGGAGAGCGCCCTCCGGCGTCTCGCGAACAGCTGGACGAGGCTGTTCGCCAGGCCAATGCCGACGTCATAGTCGTGCGGGACGGCACGCCCGGGGTCCCCAAGGGATGGACCCCGCCCGAGGGCTGGCAACGGGCTGCCCGGACGCGCGAGGGGGATGTCTACGTACGAACGCCTCCGTCGCCGGACCCGCAGCCCCCGGGCGATCCTTCCGCACCGGCGCCGCCGAAACCCCCCGCGCCGTAGGCGGCTGTCCTCACCCGGGCCCATACTCGCGGCCCGATGTGGGCTCGGATCGCTTTGGCGTCTTCGGTGCTACTGCTCGCTGCGCCGGCTGTAGGCGAAGAGGTTCCGCAGCTCAGGCCGGGAGCCGAGCATGCAGTTCCGCTCTATGGAGAGGTCGTCCGCGTGTTCGACGCGCCCGAGGATCCGTTCGCCGCCGGACACCGCGGCGTCGACGTCGCCGCACCGACGGGCTCCCCGGTTCGCTCGTCGGCCCCCGGCGTCGTGAGCTTCGCCGGATCGGTTGCCGGCAATCTGACGGTGACCGTCGACCACGGCGGCGGACTCCTGACCACGTATTCGTTCCTGGGCAGCACGAGCGTCGCGCGCGGAACCGCCGTGGAGCGCGGCCACGTCGTGGGGACGGTCGGACGCGGGCACGTCGGGAGCAGCCTGCCGCCGCACGTCCACCTCTCGGCCCGGCGGGACGGCTTCTACTTCGACCCCATCGAGCTCTACCTGGGCGACGCATACTCCGACCTGCTGTCCCTCGTGGGCTGAACCGAACGCCTGTCCTCACGAACAGATGTTTGCTTTTGCTCCGGCTTAGTGCTACGGTTCCGCGAAACACTCACGGAGGGACAACATGCCTCGCACGAACCGCGCTGTCGGCGTGGAAGCGCTCGGCCCCCGTCAGAAGAAGGTGCTCGACTACATCCTGTCGACCGTGGAGGACCGGGGCTATCCGCCCAGCGTCCGTGAGATCGCCGACGCCGTCGGATTGGCGTCGCCGTCGACGGTGCACGCGCATCTGGAGGCCCTGCAGAAGAAGGGATACATCCGCAAGGACGCGACCAAACCGCGCGCCATAGAGATCTCCTACGCTCCCGGCGTCGGCCCGGCATCCTCGCGCGCGGGCGTGCGCCACGTCCCGCTCGTCGGCCGCATCGCGGCCGGTTCGCCCACCCACGCGCTCGAGACCATCGAGGACGTCCTCCCGTTGCCGGCGGCGATAGTGGGCGACGGCGAGTTCTTCATGCTGCGCGTCACCGGAGAATCGATGATCGATGCGGGCATCCATGACGGCGACTACGTCGTGATCCGCAAGCAGTCCGACGCCACTCCGGGCAGCATCGTGGCCGCGCTGCTCGACGACGAAGCGACGGTCAAGACGCTCGTGCGTCAGGGCGGACGCACGATCCTGAAGGCCGAGAACCCGGCCTTCGCTCCTATAGAGGTGACCGAGGAGAACAGCCGCATCCTCGGCAAGGTCGTCGCGCTGCTGCGTTCGCTCTAGCCGTCTCCGCCCGCGCCACCGGGTCCGGCAGGACCACCCTCGCCGCCGCCTTCGCCATCGTCGGGGATCCCGGGTTCTCCCGGCTCTCCCGGCTGTCCCGGTCCGCCGCCGTTCTCCTCGGGCGGGACGTAGACGTAATCGTCGTCCTCTTCGTCTTCGGGCTCTCCGAAGTACTGCTCGTAGAGCTGGCTGCGGTAGTCGTCGTCCTCGTAGGGGTAGCTCGTGGTTCGCCGGACGGCGCCGGTGGCCGGTTCGCTCCGCCGTGGCGCCGGCGTGCGCGTCGTGAACGACGTCCCGGCGTTCGAGTCCCTCTCGACGACACGAGCGGATCGCGGGTCTTCATCGTCATCGAGTCCGGGGAGGTTACCCGTGGCGGCGAGCACTGCCGCCGCGCCGATCACGCCGAACAGCGCAGCCAGGAACACTCGCGACCGCAACAACCGATGCATCGCTTACGGAGCGAGCGCGGCGATGACGAGAGCGGTGTGAAGCTTGCCGTTCTCGAAGTCCTCGATGCGGATGTGTTCGTCCGGCGCGTGCGCGCGCGAGCCCGGGTAGGCGCAGCCCACCGAAGCGAAGGGAACCTTGAGGACGTCCTGGAACGGCCCGGCCGGGCCGGTCCCTGCGCTCGACACCTCGATCGTGGGGTCGACGCCGTAGGCCAGGCGAGCGGTGTCGGCGACAAGGCCGACGAAGGGGTGGTCCAGCGGCGTACGTCCCGGAGACTCGCCGGCCTGCGGGAACACCTCGACGTCGTCGAAGCCGTAGCGGCTCAGGTGCGAACGCAGGAGCTCGACGATCCGTTGCGGCTTCTGGTCGGGCACGAGACGGATGTCGAGCTTGGCCATCGCTCTGGACGGGAGCACGGTCTTGGTCCCCGGACCCCCGTACCCTCCGTGCAGGCCGTTGACATTCACGCACGGCTCGGCCCGCAGGCGCTTGCGCAGGTCGAACCCTTCGACGCCGCCGAGGAACCGTTCGAGGCCGTACTCCTGCCTGAGCTGCGCGTCCCTGTCCGGCTCGGCCCGTATCGCGTCGAGCTCGGCCTCGGTCAGTTCACGCACGTCTTCGTAGAAGCCGTCGATGGTGACCCGGCCGTCGGTGTCGCGCAGTGACGCGACGGCCGCAGCCAGCCTCCACACCGGGTTGTCGATCACCGCGCCGAGGGAGGAGTGCGCGTCGTAGACCGGACCCTTCGCGCGCAGCTCGATCGACTGGATGCCCTTGAGGCCGAGCGTGAGGGTCGGCCGTCCATCGGTGTCGACGCCGCCGAACTCCCACAGGCATCCGTCGGCGTGGAACTCGGCGGCGTTTTCCTCGATGAACGCTTCGAGGTTCGGACTGCCGATCTCCTCCTCGCCTTCCACCATGAACGCGTACCGGACCGGATCCGTACCGAACACCTCCCGGACGGCGTCGATGGCCGCGACCCGACACAGGATGTGTCCCTTGGTGTCGGACGTTCCGCGACCGAAGAGCTTGCCGTCGCGCTCCGTCACCTCGAAGGGCGGCGCCGTCCACTCGTCGAGGGGGTCGGGCGGCTGCACGTCGTAGTGCTCGTAGAACAGCAGCGTCGGACCCTCGTCGGCTCCGCCCCACGCACACACCACGGGGTGCCCGGGCGTCGGGCGGATCTCCGTGCGCAAGCCCCGCTCACCGAGGAGGTCGGCCGTTGCTTTGGCCGCTTCGTCGATACCCTCGCCGTGCGCCGACACGCTCGGGATCTCGACGAGCCGCCGCAGCTCCGCGAGATGCTTGGAAGCCGCCGACCTCAGCGCCGCGCGCAGCTGGTCCGCCCGCTCGCGGGCGTGCTCGATGGTCACGGACATCAGCCTCCCCGCACGGCGCCGGGGGCCGCAAGCCGGCGGCCCGCGCTCAGCAGACGGTCGACGGCGTGCTCGGCGTAGTCGTAGGTCCGGCCGAAGTCGATCTCGCCCCGCTTGGCGGCCTGTAGGTGCAGGGACGAGGTGATATGAGCCATGTGCGTGAAGGCCTGCGGGAAGTTGCCCAAGGCCTCACCCGAGCCCGGATCGACCTCTTCGGCCCACAGTCCCACGTCGTTGGAGTACCCCTGCAGCTCGTCGAGCATCGCGTCGGCTTCGTCGACGCGTCCTGAGTAGACCAGCGCGTCGAGTAGCCAGTACGAGCACAACAGGAACGCTCCCTCACCGCCCCCGAGGCCGTCGGGAGCCTTGTACCGATGCAATAGCGCGCCGTGACAGAGCTCGGCTCGGATGACTTCGATCGTCCGCTGTACGAGCGGGTGGGCCGTCGGCAGGAACCCCATGGCCGGGACGAGGAGAACGGATGCATCGGCGGCGTCGCCGCCGACGGACTGGGCGAACCACCCCCGCTTCTCCGCGTCCGACAGCAGATAGGCGCGCAACGCATCTCGCTCGGCCTCCCATCGCGCGATGGGCGCGGGCAACCGTCGCGTGTTCGCGATCAGGACGGCGCGGTGCAGTGCCGCCCAACAGTTGAGCTTGGAGTGGACGAAGTGCCGCGGTGAGTCCCGGATCTCCCACAGACCTTGGTCGGGCTCACGCCACGACGTCGCCACGATGTCGGCAAGACCGACCAGGAAGTTCCAGTTGTCCGGGGTGATGCGGCCGCCGGCTTTCCCGAACAGATAGGCGGACTGGATGAGCTGACCGTAGCAATCGAGCTGCAGTTGCTTGGCCGCTCCGTTGCCGACGCGTACGGGCGCCGAGTCCCGGTGCCCGGACAGGTGGTCGATGACGAGCTCCGGCAACCATCGCTCGCCAGCTATGCCGTACATGATCTGGAGATCCTCCGGACGGCCGGCACTCGTCCGTTCCATCCAGAACTTGAAGGCCTCGGCCTCCTCACGGATGCCCAACGCGAAGAGCGAGATCAGCGTCAGCGTCCCGTCGCGGATCCATGTGTACCGGTAGTCCCAGTTGCGCTCGCCACCAATCTGTTCCGGAAG
>JBOGXL010000277.1:0-2154 GCA_050694575.1 Actinomycetota bacterium
GTCGCCGTCGTAAGGTCGAAGTCGGGATCGACGAACTGCTGGGGGATCCTTCCGTTCAGGGACATCACCGAATCGAGCCGTATCTCGAGATCGCCGTAGCCGTATCGTCGTTGGTACAGGTCCTCGAAGTAATGAGAGAACTGCGCGAACATGTCCGGCGTCTCTTGCATCTTGAAGATCTGGAAGTTGGTCAAGTGATCTCGCAACTCCACCGTCCCCTCTTGCCCGGTCGACGGGTCGGTGATGACGAACGCCACATTCCCCAGCTTCTCTCGCAACAACATGTGCCATGAGAACCGATTGCCCTCGTCGGTCCAATGCGCGTTCCCGGGGATGGCGAAATGCCGGAACGGGATGAGCAGCTGACACGCGGTCCAGACGACCAGGAACCACGCCAACCGCCGACCGAACGTGAATCGGCGCCAGGGAGAGGCATCCCCGGTCGGCGCCGAGAACGATGCCGCTTCCCGGACGCGGGCGGGCAAGAGATGGAAGGCGATCACGGCGACGCCGAATCCTCCGATCAGAGCCCGGATCGGTGAGAAGGTCTTGGGCAACGCGCCACCGATATAGAAGCCGAGCGCGTAGC
Organism: Actinomycetota bacterium; assembly: GCA_050694575.1. Lineage (GTDB taxonomy): Bacteria > Actinomycetota > JAICYB01 > JAICYB01 > JAICYB01 > JBOGXL01. Next base: position 590 of record JBOGXL010000277.1, read on the forward strand.
CAGCGACCATCGCACCGCGCACCCACAGAGATCCGCGACGCAGCGCCGCTACCATCTGTCGCGGCCAGTCGGGTTCGAAGAAGACCGTCGTCACAACGATCATCGTCCAGGGGAAAATGCCGATGTTGAATAGCCGAGAGTTCATGAAGTGGAACAGCACGGCCATCCCGTAACCGACAACGCGTGTCCGCTTACGGAGCATCAAGAAGACAACCGTCAGGTCCAGGAGCGTCGATCCCCAAGCCATGAGCCGGACGAACGAGTCGTCGGCGAAGTACCGTCCGATGACGGGGAAGTCCATGCGATCTCTGAGCCACATCGCGAGCGGCTCGTTCCTCGCCAGCCAATCGAAGTTCAGCTTGGCGATCCCGCCTACGAAGTAAGGGATACCGATCTGCAGTCGAAAAAGCCATAGGGACCACGCCGGGATCGTCCGCGTGCGCAGCCACGGCTTGCGCCACGCATCCATGGAGTACGCCGAGTGAGCGGGGACCAGGATCAGGAGAAAGGCGAGGACACATGCCAGATAGCGGTGGTTCAGATATCGCTCTTGGGCGAGCAAGAACCAGTACGTGATACCGAGGAACTGGACGACCGCGGCGACCCGATAGAAGAGCCCCGTCGCGACACACAGGGCCGCCGCCGCCAGCACGCCCATTACGACGAACATCCCGAGCTCGGGAAGCGGATCCACCCACTGGAACAGAGACCATTTGAAGTTGAATTCCGGCTCGATGTAATCGGCCCTCAAAAGGCCGCTATCGATCTCCCGCCAGACCTCCCAGCCGATCATCGCCCCGACGCCCATGCGTACGATGGCCAGGCTCGCCGCGTCGACCGGAGCGGTCAGCTTGTCCAGCAAGCGCGCAGCCAGCCGACGTGAGCGTCGAGCATCCTCTACGTCGGGACGGCCGGCCGGGCGGTCTCGAAGCAACGTCATCCTTTAACCCCCAGCCGGCGGCGGGCCACATCGAAGAAGGACGGGTCCTCAGCGTAGATGGCGTCCCACCACCCTCGCGCCTCTCGGCGCATCCCGGCCTCCTCGAGGGATTCCGCGAACGCATACCAAAGTCGCAGATGATAGGGACGGATCTCGGGCGGATGCAACGGTCCGCTCCGGAGCGCCTCCACCGCCTCCTCGGGCCGGCCGATATCCCTCAGCGCCCCGCTCAAGACGATCAGCCCCTCCGTGTACACGTCCTCGCTCACCTCTTCCGAAGGCAACTCCCGGAGGACCTCCACGGCTCTCTCGGGCCGCCCCAGGGCCCGTAGCGCGTCGGCGAATACCGGGTCCTGGTCGAACCGACCCGACAGCCGTCGGTACGCGGCCAGCTCACGGCTCGCCCCTCGCCAATCGCCGCGCCGGTAGTGCACGAGCCCGGCGAGCTCTCGGATCGATGGAGACCGAGGTGCGTGCTTCTTCGCTTGCTCCAGGAGCGCGACGGCGTCGTCCAGTCGTTCCTCCTCGAAAGCAGACGCCGCCGCGAGGAGATCCTCCCGCACGGCGGCAGCGTGGCCGAAGTGTGCAACGTGCCTGATCTCGGTGACGACGTCGCGCGGAAGCT
>JBOGXL010000278.1:0-19454 GCA_050694575.1 Actinomycetota bacterium
TAGCTCTCGGGTATGGCGATGCGCGACATCGTGAACGCGAGCCCCTCGACGGCGACGAACAGTGATGCGAGGCCCGCGAGCCAAACGTTTCCGAACAGCCGCAACGCCAGGAGCGCGACGAGCGCGATCAACGCCGATCCGGCTATCGCGCTCCCGAGCCGCCACGCGAACTGCGGCCGGCCTGAGGCGCACTCGAGACCGGCGGGAGTCGCGGCGACCAGCCTGTGTCCTTCGGTGTCCGGCACCAAGCTCGTCGCCGGGCGGACGAGCCGGGCCGTCCCGATGACGGCTCCCGATCGAGGCTCGATGGCCCGGAGCCGTCGACCCGATGCCGCCCACGCGATCTCGGTCTCGGGCACGCTCGACAGACGGTCGGCTCCCCCGGATATCCGATGTGCCACCTCGCCCTTCTTGGAGTCGAGAACCGTCACCTCGTTCCCCGTGGCCACGATGAGGCGCTCGGTGCGGTCGGGAGCGGTGAGAGCCGTCGGCGCGCCGGAGACGTTGATCTCCATCGAACGCCGCCCATCGGCGTCCCACGCGACGACCTTGTCCTCGCCCGGGAACGACACCCAGACGATCCCGTCACGCGTCGGCGCGCTCGGCAAAGCCTCGGCCACACGCTCGTCGGTTTGGGTTTCTCCGCGACGAGCGTCCGCCCCCGGCTCGGCGGCGAGAGCCCCGGCTCCGGACGCGAGGGTGCGCGCCTCGCCGTCGGCCGAGACGAAGACGAGCTCGTCGTCGGTGGTGAGCACGAAAGCGCGGTCACCTATCGCGGCGACGTCGTCGACCACGCCCGGCATCTCGGCTCGCCATCGTTCACCACGGGCGTCCGCGCGCACCACGATGTTCAGATCCGCGGACGTCCCGCCGATGAACACGGGCCCGACATCGGTGGCGACGGCGCGAGGAACGACGGCCACGGGCGGGCCGCGCAAAGTTCGGCGCAGTGAGCACGATCGGTCCAGGCGCCCCGAATGGATACGCGAGCTCGAGCCTGTGCGTTCGACCCAATGGAATCCCTCGGCCGACGAAGTGATCGCCGTGGGGATCACGCCTTGGGGCAGCTCGCCGCCGCCACGCGCGCCGAAGCCCGAGAACCGATCGATGGACAGCGCGATCAGCTCCTTCGCCAGCGGCGGGTGCGTCCACTCGAAGACTTCCTTCTTCGCGAGGTACTCCGCGGCTGTGCGCGCGTGGTACACCTCATCGAAGTACATCCCCGGCGGGTGCCCGAGCCCGGGCAATCGTGTCAACAGCGCGATACCGAAGACCATCGCGGCAACGAGTGCGCCTCGCCGTCCGACGGGATGCAGGTGCAACGACCACGGTGGCTTGGCCGTCGGCACGGCCGGCACCCCACCGGCGGGCGCTGTCACCGATCCGTCCGACGCGGGGACGCCGGCTTCGAGTGCGCGCCACCCACGAGCGGCGATCACGAGGCACGCGACCGTCGTGAGGGCCGAGAGGATCTTCAGCTGGATGCCCGTGGTTCCACCGCCGTAGAAGCCGTCGAACAGACCGCCGAGCGACGGCGCCGGCCGCCCGACGAAGCGGAGGTAATAGACGTACGGAAAGAAGACGTTGATCAGGTACAGCACCGACAATGCGACGAACGCCCGTCGCAGCCATCGCACACCGACGAAGACGGCGAGCAACGTGAGCGGCAAGAAGAGATAGCGCTCGTGCACACGCGTGAGAACCGCGAACCCGACCATCGTGATCGCGGCACTCCCGAAGACGAGGACGCGGCCCTCGTCCTCACCTGTGCGCAGGCTCTGCCAAGCCCGCGCCAGGACCATGGCTGCGCCCAGGGAGAACAACGCCAAGCCCCAGGCCAGTGCCGGCAGGCCGAAGATCCGAACGGCGTCCGGACCCGAGTCCGGCCGCCAGAACCCGGCGATCCCCCATCCGTTGAACGCGAAGACGCTCGTCACCGGGTACGTGCTCGACGCACGCGCGTAGAAGTCGAAAGCCGCCGCCGGCCCGAGCCGGAAGGGCGCGAGCATCACGAAACCCGTGACCACACCCACCGCACCGAGCGCCGCCACGCGCCCCGCTCCTCCGGCGACGGCGCGTGCGAGCGCGTCGCGATCTGCTTCGACTACACGCGACCGTATGTGGCGCCAGCACAGGAACAAGACGACCATCGGGAGCGCAAACGCGCCCTGCGGTTTCGTCCCGAACGCTGCCGCAAGCAACGCGATGCCCGCTGCTTCGCGCCGGAAGGTCGGCGTCCCGGTACCCAGAAGGAGCAGCCCGCCGGCCACGAGCAACGCGAGGAAGACGTCCACCTGTCCCCAGACGGCCGAGATGAAGAACACGGCCGGGTTGAGGAGGACGGCCGCCGCCGCCGGGCCGCGTATGTCGAAACGCCTCGAGACGCCGGCCGGGGCGAGTCTCGACGCGAGCTCGGCGATGAGCCAGGCGAGCCCCAGGTCGGCGACGATCGCGGGAAGCTTCAGCCAGAACACGCTCGGCGCGCCGCCGCCGAGCGCCTGCGTCAGCTTGCCGAGCCCCCAGAGGACGTAGAGGTAGCCGGGCGGATAGTCGACGAAGAACTTCTCACCGGCGTCCGGATAGAAGTTCCACGGCCCCCGCTCGGCGAGGCGGCCGGCCCAACCTGCGAACGACGAAATGTCGTACGGGAAGCCACCACCCCCGGCCAGGATGAGCCGGATCGCGAAGCCGATCGCGAAGAGCGCGCCGAGACCGGCAGGCGTCGAAGACCAGACCACGAGCCGGTTGAGGACGTCGGCGGGCGAGGATCGGCGCTGCACTGCCACGGAGCATAAAGGTGAGGTGCGCTAAGTGCGCGACTCAAGCTTATGGCCGCGTTTCGGGTCCTTGAACGTCCAGAGCCGATAGCTCGTGAAGTTCCAGAGAACCGATACGGGCACCGAGCCGAGAGCAGCCGCGTTCTTCCCCAGCGTGCCGAACCGGTCGAGCGGGATCAGGAGCAGCGAGAGCACTCCCGTGTTCAACCCTAGGCCGACGAGCGTGAAGAACACGAACGTGAAGTATTGACGCAAGACGCCATGCCGCCGCTGGTCCCGGAACGACCAGATCTTGTTCAGCAGGAACGAGTTGACGCTGCTGACGGAGAAGGCGACGGCGTTGGCCGCGAGCACGTGGATGTCGGTCAGCAAGAGGATGTTGAAGATCGCCAGGTAGAGCCCGACGTTCAGGACACCGACCATCGCGTACTTCACGAACTGTCGGACGATCTCGTGCCCGTGCAGGCGCACGTAGACCTTCGACTGCCGCAGCTGCGTCAGCACCTGGCGAGGATAACTAGCGTCGCGGCTTGGCCGGCTCTATCGTGCCGGCCGAGCGCAGTACTTCACCGAGCTCCAGCTCGGCTCCCGCTGCCTCCCACCGCTTGTGCTCACAGTGACGGCAATACGCGAACGTCGTCGACCCGACCGTGGAGAAGTGGACGACCCACAGGTCTCCCCTGCCGCAGTTGTCACAGCGCATGACCTTGCTTCGGCTGGCGTGGCCGGCGCGCTATGACCCGCCGCAGCGTGTCGGAGTGGTCCACCCGGACTACTCCTGGCCTGGTGACACCGGGTGCCCGGGGAGCTCCTTGCCGACGTAGCGCGAGCGGGTGCGTCCGTCCTCCCGCCAGTAGGCGTACCAGTAGGGACCGTGCGGGCAGCGCGTGCACCCGTCCTTCCCGCACCGGACCATCTCCTGACGGAAGGTGACCGCGCCCTTGGCGCTCTCGGGGGGCGGATCCTCCATCAAGAGGCCCCGCAGGAGCATCTGCAGGCGCCTGAGGTCGTAGGCGTCCATGGCCCTGATCTCCCTGATCAGCTCGCGGGATATCGTCACCGGGCTCTCCTCCTCTTATGGAACGCCTGTTACCTAAGAATACCGACCGTACTCGGGGACCCGTTGAGCGCGCTAGGCGGGGAGCTTCTCGACCGACGGCAGGATGCGCAGGTCGGTGATCGACCAACCCACCGGCGCGCCGAAGCGGTCGGCATGGTGCTCGCAGAGGTCGTACGCCCCGGGCTCGGGCTCGAAGGTCAGGGGGCCAACCCAGATCTGCCGCTCGGGATAGTTGAAGCTGCAGGTGGACACGGCCTCTTCAGCGCATCCGATCTTCCGGCACAGGCGCATGGCATCGAGAGTAGGACGGGTTCGGGGGCCGGGCAAGGAATCAACGCTGCGACCTCGTCACATTGACCGAATAGTGGCCCTGTAGTAAGATGGTTTGGTCTTGCCGCCGGGGAAACCTGGCGGCAAGGCATTTTCAGGGGGTTTTCCCAGGACGAAGAGGAGCTGCATCTCTCCTCTTCGTCCCTTGTTTTCCGGGGTTTTCTCGCGATCGCCGAGCCGTCTTCGGGCGTTCCCGGGATCGGATGTCCCCGGGATCCCAGAATTCCGAGTTGTCTTATGTAGCAGATCTACGGGTAAGAGTACCCGGGTAGTGGGTCAGTTTGGCTTGTCGGCCCTTCCCGCTACATTTCGGCCCTTCCCTTAGCTCGCCTTCCCCTGCGTCGCTCTTTGAGACTGAGGCGGAACCCGTTGGGAGCCCGGAGGACGAAGAACCACCCTTCTGACTGCCTATGCTTGACCGCTCAGGTACGGTTGGAGAATGGCGAAGCGCAAGAAGCCCCGTGATCTCAACGCGCTCGCGAAGCGGATCGTGGACGAGACCGTAGGCGATGCCCCACCCGACGACTCCGGAAAGGACCCAGCCGCCGTAGCACTCGGTCGCAAGGGTGGGTTGAAGGGTGGGAAGGCCCGGGCGGCGAAGCTGTCGTCGGCGCGTCGCTCGGAAATTGCGAGGAAAGCGGCCAAGGCTAGGTGGAAGGCTCAAAGGTCCTCACGATGAAGTCGCCTAAGAGCGGAACGGCAAACGAGTACTTGCCGAAGCGGTTCTTGTAAATAAGCCCCTGCTCGGCAAGCTTGCCGAGCATCTGACTGACGTGGCTGGCCCCGAACCCCTTTGGCAAGAACTCCTTGCTCCGTTCGGTTATCTCCTGAATGGTGAACTCGTCGTTCTCTCTTACGAGCGACGCAATCACCCAAAGCAACTCCCGTTGTCGATCGGTCACTTTCGCCCATCGTCCTGCGAAGAAGTCGGTATCCAGCTTTTGCTGGATCGCGTCGACCGGGACACTCGGCGTCGTTTCCTCCTCGATTTGTTGGATGAACACGTCGAACACTTCCCGGCAGATGAATTGAATGAAGTACGGGTAGCCACCTGACTGATGGCTGATCGTTTCTACTGAAACCTCGTTGAAGCGAACCGGGCACTTTGCCACGTCGATGGGCTTGACTATCGCTTCGCGACTCTCTGTCTCATCGAGTCTTCCGAGCGTTACCACGCGGAACATTCTCTCGGCGAAAGTCCGCGCATCTACAAGCTTCGGAAAGAGCGTGGGGAGGCCGGTGAGAACGAGCATGAAGGGAATTCCCTTGCGCTGGATCGACTGAAACACGTCAAGCAAGAGTGACAACGGAAACTGCTCCTTGTCCGCGTGATCCGAGAGGTTCTGTGCTTCGTCGTACGCGAAGATGATCCGGCTACGCGAGTGCTGACTCAGGATTGCGTAAACGAACTCAAGAACACCCTTGAGCTTGTCTGAAATAAGACCGGCGGTCTCGTTGAATACGGTGTTGAGTACCGCGTAGGAAAGCGACACTTGCTGAGTCGGCGCTTCGTCCGTCGTGAATCCCACGGGAGCGCTCGTCGGTATCTCTGTGCTGAAGGCTGATGTTGCCACGGACAAGTCCGTCATCAGCCGCATGGCGATGTTTGCCTCGCTGATGCTTGCCGATTCGGATAGGTCCGCCCCTACCCACAGCCATCCAGCCTGGATTGCCTTGGGCTTGAAGGATTCAAGGAGGACCGTTTTTCCAACTCCGCGAAGCCCGGTGAGGACCAGATTCTCGAGGATCGTCTCTTGTCCCAGCAGCCGCTCGAATTCTTCGAACTCCTTTTCTCGACCCGCCAGGTGTGGCGGCATGTGGCCAGCCCCAGGTCGGTACGGGTTCTCCCACTCAACGTTCGGACACATATCCTTCTAGCCTCCTAGCCTTGGTTATGTCTGTGGCTAAGTTTAGTCTTATGACTAATTTAAGTCAATAGGCTTGACAGAGCTAAACCCTACTCAAGCATAATGGTCAGTATGAACCGGCTGAGCACCCAGACGCGCGCCCAGATCGTCTGGTGCTTGGTCGAGGGCATGAGCATCAGGGCCACCGTTCGGGTAACCGGCGCGGCCAAGAACACCGTCACGAAGCTCCTAGCTGACCTGGGGGAAGCCTGCGACCGCTACCAGGACGAAACCCTTCGGAATCTCCCGTGCAAGCGGATTCAATGCGACGAGGTTTGGAGCTACTGCTACGCCAAGCAGAAGAACGTCCCGGACGAGCACCGAGGGACCTTCGGCTACGGCGACGTGTGGACCTGGACGGCGATCGACACCGACACCAAGCTCGTCCCCTGCTGGCTCATCGGGGAGCGCCACACAACCGACGCGATCACCTTCATGATCGACCTTCGAGCCAGGCTGGCTAATCGAGTCCAGCTGACCACCGACGGCCACCGGCACCACCTGGCCGCCGTGGAGGGCGTATTCACCGATCTGGATGTGAACTACGCGATGCTCATCAAGCTGTACGGCCGTGACCCCGAGTCGGACGCCAAGCGCTACAGCCCCGCCAAGTGCACCGGCATCCGCAAGATTCCCATCAGCGGCGATGCCGACGAAGGGCACATATCCACCAGCTACGTCGAGCGCCAGAACCTTGCGATGCGGATGGGGATGCGCCGGTTCACGCGGCTCACCAACGCCTTCTTAAAGAAGGTCGAGAACCTGGCTCATGCGGTGAGCCTGCACTTCATGCACTACAACTTCTGCCGGGTCCACCAGACGCTCGGGACGACTCCTGCCGTGGCCGCAGGGGTCGCGGATCACGTCTGGACGATTGAGGAAGTCGTTGGCCAGCTCGATGATGCAGACGTCAAGGCTCCGCAGGAGAAGGAGGTTGAGCAGCCAGCCGCAGAAGCAAACTGACCCACTACCGAGGACTTCGGCAGTTGGTCAAGTTTGGGTTCAGAGAGCTACGAGGACGACGAACGATGGAGAAGGCTAGGCGAACGGGTCGAGTTCGGAGCGGGGAGCGCGCTTGTCACGGATCGCTTTGAACACGCCGAGAAGCACCGGCTTTCCGGAGTAGTACCTTCCTCGTCGCTCACCGTGGGGTTCGAATAGATCGTGCTTTACAAGCGCTCGCAGGTCACGGCTGGCGGTCTGCTCGCTCATGTCGTCGTCCACTATCCGTCGATATGTAGCGTTCCTCACACGCCACCCCAGCGCCGCGTCGTACATAGCCGACAGCACTCGCTCCGGCAAACCGTGTTTTCTTGCCAGCTTTTCAAGTTCAGCCCACAGCCGCTCGCTCTCCTTCACGCGCCGTAGCAGGGTCTGGGCTTGGTGGTAGTGAGCCGTGAGCATGAACCGAAGCCACGGGAGGGCATCTCGCTCCGGCTGCCAGCTACCGCCGCCCACTTCCGCGAGCATCGCGTAGTAAGCGTTTGTGTTTCGCCCGAGGTATTCCTCCACGCTGCAGAAGGGCGGAGAAAGCGCGCCGTCCCGGGCAATTACGAGGGTCTGCAAGCAGCGCGCCATTCTCCCGTTTCCGTCACGGAAGGGGTGAATCATGACCAAGTTGAGGTGAGCCATCGCCGCGCGGACGATCGCGTCAGTAGGGTCCGGCTTGTTGAGTAGACCCATGAGTCCATCGACCAGGTCCGGGACCAAATCAACGTCCGGTCCTTCGTAGACGACCTCGTCGGTTTCCTCGTTGTGGACGTAGATCGTCCCAACTCGCCAAAGTCCTGGCCGGTTCTTGAGGTCGTAGTTGGTCATCATGAAGTGGAGGCTCTTTATCAGTTGGTCGGAGTACTCGAATCGATCCTCTGTAGCCAGCTGCAGAACGTAAGTCATGGCATCCCGATAGCCGTACAGGGCCATTTTGGTTTCGAGGTCCGCATCTAGTGGTTCCTCGCCGGCGGCAGCGGCGGCTACGTCGTCCAAAGCGGCATTGAACCCTTCGATGCTGTTGGAGCCCTGGATTGCCCTCGCGAAAGACAACCGCCTCAAGGAGCCCAGCCAGCGAAGGGGCTCGTACAGTTGCGACCGGAGCTTCTTCCTGAGGCCTTCAATCTCGTGGCAGACCTCGAGCTCCTTATCGGTAAGCGAGGGTCGCTCGAATAGCATGATTGAAACTCACTTTCTATCCGTCAGTCTGACTGTTGCTAGCATACATCACTACAAAAAGTATTAGTTGTATTGACGGTTGGCATCCTACATTCGCTCGAGCTTGACGTTCGGTATGAATCGGCTACGCACCGACAAACGCGCCTGGAGCGCCTGTCGACCTTGGACTTGTACGAAAAGGGGTGCCGCGCCTTGCGGAACGGAAACCTCTCTAAAGCGGGACGCCCGGTAGAGATCCGCGGCTCCCGACGGCCGCGGCCGTGAAGGCGCCGTCGCGGCTCCGGACGACCAAGCCGAAGGCGCGACCGGACTCCAGACGCACGCGTGCCGTCCGGCTGGGCTCGAGGGTGATGGGCTCTATAGCGCCGCCCGGGCCGAGCCGCTCGACATCGATGCGGATCGCTCTCGTCCCGGGGTTCACCAGCACGAGCTCGCGCCGCTCGGCGATCGGGAGGACCCACGCGCGCTCCGGACGAACGACGGGCAGCAACGACACCGCCGATCTATCTGCCGGCGCGACGAGTGCTTCGAGAGCCAGGGGACGATCCGCCTCGACCTCGACGACGAGGTCTGATGCTCGCGGCGCGGCGTCGTCGAGATCGAACGACGATCGCGCAGCCCCCTGGACGGTGAACGACTCCTCGGGGATCGATGCACGACGGGCGGCGCCGTATATCGACACGCGCGCAGGCTCTTCGCCGATGTTCGCCGCGATGATGTGCGTCTCCGCGTTCTCGGTCTGCGCCCGGGGCAGGACACCGAAATCGATGATGTCGGATGGGAGAGAGAACGAGACCTGTTCCACGGTGCGCAACCGTCGCGCCACTATCGCGCGGCCCTGCCACACCTCGACCACGGCGGACAAGCTGCTGTACGGCTGGTCCTGTTGCTCGGGGTCGATGAGCGTGTACTCCCCCGGCTCGACCTGGACATCCTGCAGTCTCGGCGGCGCGACGGGCCGCTCGGGGGTGAAGAACTTCACCGACGCCCGAGCGAGATCGGGGAACGGGTTGTAGATCACGTAGCGTTCGAACAGGCGCGGCACGGCGCGCGTCGCGAAGCGCCCTCCTTCTGGGAAGACGTTGACCTCGCGCGAGGATCGAGAGCACAGCAACGCGTCCCTGTCGCCGAGACGGCCGACCTCTGTAGCGACGGCGAGCCGGCGCCCGTAGGCCTCCACCACCGCTCCGTCGCTGGCGCGGACGTCGAGCGTCGTTCGCGACGCCGCCGCGATGGTGCCCTCGGCACCCGGAGGCGCGATGAGGTCAGGACGGACGAGGAACTCGACGTCGTCACGGTTCGGGTTGACCATCGCCACCGATTGCGTAAATCCCCCGCCGACGGGCGGGCAGTACCAGGCCGAGGAAAGGAACGGCCCGCCCACGCCCCACACGGGACCGAACCACCCAGCGACCGCGGCCAGTGCGAGGCCCGCGGGGACGACGGCCATGGCCCACGCCGGAGTCGAGATGGGTTCGAGATCGGGCACGCGCTCGGCGACGGGAGGTGCGGGCCCGCCGACGTAGGCGGCGGCAAGCCACGCCCCGAGGAGCATGACGATGAGAACGACCTCGGCGGGAACCATCCAGCGCCACCACCGGCCCGGCGGCGCGAGGCGGAAGGGCCCGTCCGATCGGACGGCGGTGATGTAAGCGCCCGCCGCGGTGATCCTTCCGCTTCCGGCTTCGAAGCGCGCTCCGCCGCGGTGGCCGGAGGCTAGGTAAAGCACCTGCTGCGTGGGTCTTTCGCGCGAGCTCGGCGGGTCGACGACGATGGGTCCGAACGGCCAGCCGCTCACGCGCACCCGTCGCGGATCGCGCACGACGTCGGCGAGGCCTTCGGGCGTCAACGGTGCGCCGGGGGGAGCCGCGAGGAGCATGGCTGGACCACGCCATGCGTCGTTGCGATAGACGATCGCTGTGCCTTGCTTCTCCTGCCTCGCGACGTCCGCTTGACCGTTGAGTCCGCGTCCCGATCCGTCGTCGAGCGCGACTATGTGCGAGATGTCGGCGAGGGCGAGGACACCCCCGAGCCGATGGGTGCGTTCGTCGCGCGCGGCTTGCACAGCGCGGGACACGAGGCGCTCGGCCGGGCCGGCGGGAGCCGGGAACGATCCGAGTCGGTGGGCGAAGCTCAACGTCGTCCACGACCGGATGCCGCCCGTCGTCTCGGCGAGCCACAGGACGCGTCCCGTTTCCGAACGCTCAGACGAGACCGTCGGCAATGTCCGCAGCCGCGTGTCGCCGGCGGTGTTGACCACCACACCGCCGAGCCAGAGCCCCGCCATCACCACGAGGCTCCCGATCACGGCCGCGTGACGGGAGCCGAGCTCGTAGCGCGGCAGGTCATCCGCGACACGGCGCGCACAAACGGCGGCGATGAGCAAGGCGCAAACTCCGGCCACGGCAAGTGCCGTCTCACGCGGGAACGCTCCGGCCGCCGAGGCGGCGAAGGCTGCCGCGCCGAGTGCGACGAAGCCGAACGTCGTGCGCGTCTGTCCGACGAACACCGACCCCGCGATGGCGAAAGCGATCCAGCCGAGCAGCGGCCACCCGCCACCCAGCGACGCCCCCTCGAGCCCGCCGCCGTCGCCGACCACGAACCAGCCGGGCCGTCCCACCAGTGATGTGCGGCGAGTGAACCAATCGATGGACCACGGAAGCAGCAGCAGGAATGCACCCGCGGCTCCCGTATAGAGGACCCGCAGCCTTTCGTCGGTGCGGTTGTCGTCGCGGCGTGCCACGACGACCACCGCACCGATGGCAAGTAGCCACACGAGGGCCGGTGGATGCAGTGCGACGACGACCGCCCATCCGAGCCCCCAACGCGCTGCGAACCTCACGGCGGCCGGGATCCCCTCGGCGACGGGCGCCGGGGACAGCAAGCCGGACACGAGCCAGATACAGGCCGCCCACAACGTCAGGGCGCCAACGGCGCCGTCCCGGAGGAGCGAGAGCGTGACGGGGTTCACGGCGGCCACGATGGCGAGCCAGCCGGCACCGTCCCTGAGCAACCCGAGCGCGCGTCCCAGCCGAGCTCCGGACGCGCCGGCCAGCCACAGCGGCAGAAGGAGGATGACCTTCTCGGCAAGCGCCGCGCTGCGGACAACGGACCGGACGACGGCCGCCACGAGCAGACCGGGCGCCCCCGGACCGAAGACGTCCAGTCCCTCCCGGCGGACGCGGCCCAGATGATCGGTGATCGCATCCGTGAGTGTGGGCGGGGGTCGCAACTCCCCGAGCGCGAACGTTCCCGCGAAGATCACGTTCCGGAGGACGACGATGAGCACGATGACGGCGGCGAGCCAGCCCCACGCCACGGGCTCCCGGGACAAAGCCACGACACGATCGCCGGCGCGACTGAGGTTCGCGATGAGACGTGACACCCACTCGGCACGTTCACCGCGGACGTCGGCCACGGCACCGCGTCCGGCCAACGCCAGGAGCTCGCGGTCGTCCACGCGGACGGGGCCGGCGGAACGCCGAGCGCGAAGGATCGACGGGAGCTCGGCGACCACGAGCATCCAGGAGTTGAACACGACGCGGACCCGCCAGAGCTCACGCCGCGCGACGGCAGCGAAGAGACGAGCGACGGACGCGGCGAAGATCTGCGGCAGGATCAGCGCCAAGCCGATAGGTGAGTAGTGCTTGAGGATGAACCGCAGCCGTCCACGATCGGCGTGCTCGCGCAGCGTTACGGTGTCGAACAAGCGGCGTCCACGCGAGAGATCTGCGGCATGCCGCGCGCGCGCCTGCGGCGCGACGACGACCCGATAGCCGCGAGCCCGCAGTCTCCAGCAGAGATCGACGTCCTCGTAGAAGGGCCACGCCCCGGGATCGATGCCGCCTACGTCGTCGATGGCCTCGCGACGCAGGAGCAAACATGCGTCGGAGCAGAAGAGCACGTCCGTGGTTTCGTCCCGCTGACCGGCGTCCACCTCGCCGAGGTCGAGCGCGGAGCGCCGTATGCCGTAGCGGTCGATCGACGCCCCCACCTCTTGCAGGACGTCGGGACGGTCCCATTCGAGGAGCTTCGCCCCGACCGCGGCGATCTCCGGGTCCTCCGAGATCACCCGCAGCATCTCGGCGACGGCCTCCGGCTCGAGCGATACGTCGTCGTGGAGCAGGAGGACGTACGGGGCGCTGGGGACCTCGGCGAGGGCGGCGCTCACGGCGGCCGCGAAGCCGCCGGGCTCCTCGACGCGAACGAGCCGGGTCCGGGGAAGATCGTCGTCGGCCGGCGGCTCCAACGGCCCGACGGCGGCGACGACTATCTCGACCCGGCGCAGCGTCTGGGCGCCCAGGGACCGCAGCGTCTCCCGCAAACGGGTCCGGGAAGCATGACCCACGACAACGGCTACAAGATCGGGTTCTCTCGTGGACGCGGCGCCCATCTGCTACTCGGGCGTTTCGTCGTTCGCGTTCGGCAGAGGGGTCCAGTCCGGACGTTTGGCCCGGCGGGTGCGCTTCGCCTTTCGCTTCGGCTTACGCGCCGCCGTCTGCGCGGCCGGCTTCTTCCCGCCGCGGGCCGCTTCGGCCTTGGCTTTGGCCTTCGCCTTCGCCTTGGCCTTGACGTTCTGACGGGGCGCAGCCGACCGACGCTTCGTCGACTTCGAGAGCGATTCCAGGGCGCGCGGCGCGAGCCCTCGCCACGATCTGTCCATCGCGACGGCCAGCGCCTCTTCGCCGCGCCGGCGTTCGGCGTCGAACCGTTCCACGCGGTCGACGAACGTCTCCTGAAGTGACTCGACGCGCGAGCTCAACTCGACCTGTTCGAGCGCGAGCTTGCGGATGTGGTCTTCTTCCTGCTCGAAGCGGCCTATCACTTCCGAGAGCTGGTTCACGTGGTCGTCCAGGGAGCCGAGCACGTCGTCGAGCGCCGTCTCGGCTTCACGATCGAGCTTGGCTCGCGCCGTGAGCGTTCGCTTCAACGCCTGCGAGACCACACCCTCGAGCTGTGACGGCAGCTCCGTCAGCCGCCCCATCAACCCGTCGAGATCCTCGATCTGATCGGCCAGGTACTCGGACAGCTCCGCCGTCTCGCGGATCCGCTCCTCTATCGCACGCGGCGGCTCGTCGGACCCTTCGTCGGTCGTCCTCGGGGCGGGGGCCGTCGTATCCGGCGCGACGAGTGGCCGCTCGAGCTCCGGGGGAGCCGAAGGAGCCGCTTGCGTGGCCACCGCATAGAGGTCGCCGACGGTGAGCCGTATAGACGTCACTGCTTCGTCCAGACCCGTGGCCCAGCCCCGAAGACCGGAGTTGAAATCGATCAAGGCTTGCGCGATGCCCTCGAGGTCGCTCGACACGCCGCCCACGACCTCGCGGACCGTGGCGAGCTCCTCGCGGATCGCGTGGACCTCCGGACCGGCCTCGGCCCCCTGCTCGATGCGCGGGACGACGGCCTCACGGAAGCTGCGCAACTGCTCGGAGATCGACGCGAACGTGCTCTCGGAAGCGCCGAGGACGCTCGTCTCGATGATGCTGCGGATGTTGTCGCTCGTCGACCGTGTGTTCGACTCGATCACGGCCCGGAGCCTGTCCTCGAGGGCAGCCGGATCGAGGGCCGATCGCGTCCCGTCCCCGAGCGACGAGTCGATCAGCGACTTGATCCGTGCCTCGAGGGGCCCCAGATCAACCCGGGCCTGGGGTCTCGTGGCCAGCTCGCGCACGCCATCGCGCAGCTCGTCCAGCGTCTGACGCAGAGCGCGCTGCTCGGCGATCTGCCGATCGACGGCTCGCGTCAGGATCTCGTCCAGCTCGACGTTGGGCTTCGTCTCGTCGGTCACGTCGGTCTATCCGGCCACGAGCGCCCCGGTGCGCTCGAGATAGGGGACGGAAGGACGGCCGTACGTCGTTGTTCGCTCCACGGGGGTACGGCCCGCGGCACGGATCACGCTCTCGATCTCGCGAACAGAGTGACCCAGGCCGTGGCTGGCACCCGCCATACGCGAGATGTGCTCCTCGCCCAGGGTTCCGCCGAAGTCGTTCACTCCGACGTCGAGAGATGCGACGACGCCGACCACGCCGAGCTTGACCCAGGAAGCTTGGATGTTCGTGATGTGAGGATGCAGGACGATCCGTCCGAGCGCATGGATCTTCAGGCTCTCGCGCCACGTCGGGCCCGTGCGTGAGGCGCCCCTGACGAACATCGGCGTGCGATGGTGCACGAACGGCAACGGGACGAATTCGGTGAACCCCCTGGTCTCGGCCTGCAGGTCCCGGAGGCGAAGCAGATGGGTGGCCCAGGCCCGGGGGCCGTCGATGTGGCCGAACATGATGGTCGTCGTCGACGCGATCCCCACGCGGTGAGCCGTCCGCATCAGGTCGATCCAGTCGTCGGCCGAAAGCTTCTGCGGCGTGATCTTCGGCCGCACGTCGGTGTCGAGTATCTCGGCGGCCGTCCCCGGTATCGAATCGAGACCGGCGTCGCGGAGCATGCGCAGGTAGCGCTCGATCCCGAGGCCGAGCGTGTGAGCGCCGACGGTGATCTCGAGGGGCGAGAAGCCGTGGAGGTGGATGTCCGGAGCGGCGGCCTTCACCGCACGGGCGATCTCCAGGTAGATCTCGCCGGTGTTGTGCGGGTGGATCCCGCCCTGGATGCACACCTCCGTCGCGCCCAGCTCCCACGCCTCGCGGGCCTTCCTGCCGACCTCGTCGGGTGCGAAGTAATACCCGTCCTCGTGGCCGACCGGACGTGCGAAGCCGCAGAAGCTGCAGCCCGTGTGGCAGAAGTTCGTGTACGTGATGTTGCGGTTGACGACGTAGCTGACCTCGTCGCCCACCATCTCGTAGCGGATGTCGTCGGCCTCGACGAAGACGGCATCGAGATCGGCTCCCTCGGCCCGGAAGAGCCGCTCGACCTCGGGGTGCTCGAGACGCTCGCCTTGGTGAGCGCGGTCCAGGAGGTCACGGACGCGTCGCGAAGCCCGTGTCGACGGCCCGAGGAACGGGCCCACCCACGGATGACGCAGCGAAGGTTCGGCGAAGCGATCAGCCCGCTCGTGCCGGAGCACCGTACGGCTCGCGACATCCGGCAGCATGTCGTCGAACCCGACGCCGGCGAGGTCGGGTATCGCTCCGTACGCACCTTCGCGGACGTGTGAAGCGAACGCTTTCGACACGTCGCCGGCGGTGAGGGCCGGCTTGTTGTCGGCCATGGCGAGTGCGCGGCGTTTGGGCTGGGGCTGCGCCGCGCGCAGCACGGGCGTCCAGCCCTCCCCGGCGTACCACCGCTCTTCGCGGGCCAACCCCATCGCATCCGAGGCAGCAAGGATGTGCCTGTGCATCTTCGGCGCCGCCCAGTCCTTGAAAGAGCGCTCATCCGTCACGTACTGCGGGTAGACGGGAAGGCGCTGACGCAGGGCGAACCCGCGTGCTGCGCACGTGGCGGCCACCTCGTCGATCGACGGCCACGGCATCTCAGGGTTGACGTGGTCGGGCGTCACGGGAGAGATTCCGCCCCAATCGTTGACCCCGGCGTCGATGTAGCGGCCGTACGTGTGCGGCGTGAGGTTCGGCGGGGCCTGTACGGACACGCGGGGGCCGAGGATCAACCGCGTCGCCGCGATCGCGCGGACCATCTCGTCCTCGGTCGGCTCGCCGGCCCGACGCATGGGCGTATCGGGCTTGGCCCGGAAGTTCTGGACTATGACTTCCTGCACCTGGGGCAAGTCCTCCGCGGAGACGGCCTCGGCGAGACGGAAGATCGTCGTCGCGCGTTCGTCCAGCGTTTCCCCGATGCCGATGAGGAAACCCGTCGTGAAGGGTGTGTGCGTTTCGGCGGCCAGACGGAGCTGGTCGAGCCGGATCTCGGCGGCCTTCCCGGGGGCGCCGGCATGCGCGTGGCCCGGACGCAGCAAACGGTCGGCCAGCTGCTCCATCATCACGCCCTGGGAGGCCGTGACGTCCCGGAGCGCTCGCATCTGCGTGGCGGTGATGGCACCGGGGTTGGCGTGCGGGAGCAGGCCGGTCCGACTCACTACCGCCTGGGCGGCGTCGAGCAGATAGTCGATGGTCGTCTCGTAACCGCGCTCGGCCAGCCACGCCTTCGCTTCGGGGTGTCGAAGCTCGGCGCCCTCGCCGAGGGTGAACAACGCTTCGGTGCAACCCCACTCGCGTCCTTCGGAGGCGATGGCGAGGACCTCGTCGAGGGAACGGAACTCGGCCCGGGGCGTCTCGCGGGTCTTGACGAACGTGCAGTACGAGCAGCGGTAGCGGCACAGATAGGTCAGGGGGATGAAGACCTTGCGCGAGTACGTGACGGTACCCGGCAGACCGATGTGCTCGAGGTAGAGGTCGCGCAACTCGCGCGACCGGACGAGCACGTGCCCGAGGTCGTCGTCCGCGCACCCCAGCAGGGCTCCGACGTCGGCCACCGTGAGCGCGTCCCCGGCGCGGCTCCGGGCCAGCGCCCGTGCGACAGCTGGATCCAATCCGACCCCCTGCTCTGGGCTTTTGTACCGGCGCAGCATACCTCGGTGCGTCGTAGGCTCCCTACAATCTGCGCATGCGGGTGTGCGCGGTCGCCGGGGGTGTCGGATCGGCTCGCTTCTGCACCGGTCTCGCGCGGGTTCTGGACCCCGGAGAGCTCACCGTCGTCGTCAATACCGGCGACGACGAGCGCATACGCGGACTCCTGGTCTGCCCCGACCTCGACACCGTCCTGTATCACCTGGCGGCGTCGACGGACTGGGGTAGGGGCTGGGGGATGGCGGCGGAGTCGTTCGTGGCCGACGAACGCTACCGCCACCTCGTTGACCAGCTCGCCGACGAACGCACCGACCTGCAGGAGTGGTTCGCCCTCGGAGACCGCGACCTCGCCACGCATCTCCTGCGTGCGCGGTTGCTCGAGACGGGGTCGACGCTCACACAGGCCGTGGGTGCGCTCGCGCGGGCCCTGGGGATCGCCGCGACCGTGCTCCCCATGTCGGACGATCCGGTGCGCACCAAGCTGACCGTCACCACCGGCGAGGAGCTCGACTTCCAGGAGTACTTCGTTCGGCGCAAGCAGCAGGACGAGATCAGCGCGGTAGCGTACGCCGGTGCGGTCGCCGCGCGGCCGGCCCCCGGCGTGATCGAAGCGATAGCCTCGGCCGACGTCGTGGTGATCCCCCCGTCGAACCCGCCGCTGTCGATAGGTCCGGTGCTCGCCGTGCCCGGGATCCGCGACGCCATCGCGTCGGCTCGGGGCGTCCGGGTGGGCGTGTCCCCCATCGTCGGGGGCCGGGCCCTCAAGGGTCCGGCCGATCGTGTCCTCGCCTCGCTCGGCCACGACGTATCGCCCGTGGGCGTTGCCCGCATCTACGAGGGCCTGCTCGACGCCTTCGTCCTCGACGAAGCCGACGCGAGCCGCGCCGCCGACGTGGACGCCGTCGGCCCGCGCGCGGTGGTGTGCGACACCATCATGAGCGGCCCCGAAGAGGCCGCACGCGTGGCGAAGACGGTTCTCGACCATGTCCTCCGCGCCTGAGCTTCGCCTCGTCCCCATCCGGGGCGTCGGCGAGGTGCAAGCCGGCGCCGACATCGGAACACTCGTTTCCGAAGCGGCGGCCGCACACAGCACGCCCGTCGTTCCCGGTGATGTCGTCGTCATCGCACAGAAGATCGTCTCGAAGGCCGAGGGACGTCTCGTTCCGGCAACGACACGAGAAGAAGCGCGCGCGGTCGCTCGGCGCGAAGCGAAGCGCATCGTCCGCGAGACGGAGCAACACCTCATCGCCGAGACGAACCAGGGGTTCGTCTGCGCCAACGCCGGAGTGGACATGTCCAATGTCCCGGACGGGACCGTCGCGCTGCTTCCGAGAGATTCAGACGCGTCGGCCGAGCGCATCCGAGCCTCGATCCAGCGGTGGTGCGGATCGCCCATCGCCGTGATCGTCTCCGACACGTTCGGTCGCGCATGGCGGATCGGTCATACCAACGTCGCGATCGGCTCCGCCGGCCTGGCCGCGCTCCGCACGTACGAAGGCAAGGTCGATCCCGCCGGGCGCGAGCTCCTCGTCACCCAGATCGCCCAGATCGACGAGCTCGCCGGGGCGGCCGAGCTCGTCATGGACAAGCTCGAACGGATCCCCGCCGTGATAGTCCGGGGCTACCACTGGGAGCCGGAGCAGGGCCGGGCCGTCGATCTCGTGCGACCCCCGGACGAAGACCTCTTCCGCTAAGCGGCGCCTCCGTCGCGCCTGAACCACGCGATGGTCGTCCGCAGCCCCTCCGACAGCGGCGTCCACGGCTTCCAGTCGAGGACGCGCCCGGCCTTGGACACGTCGAGCGCGTTGCGAAGCAGGTCCCCGGGCCGTTCGGGACCACGGTGCGGTTCACCCGGGTAGTCGGCGGCATCGGCCATCGCGCGGTAAAGGTCGTTGATGGTGGTCTCGACGCCCGAGCCGATGTTCACGGTTTCGCCCGATGCGGTCGTACATGCGCGCACGAAAGCATGTGCGACGTCTTCGACGTAGACGAAGTCGCGGGTCTGCTCCCCTGTGCCGTGGATCGTGGGCGCCGCACCCCGTGCGAGTTTCGCCGCGAAGATCGCGATCACACCCGCCTCGCCGTGGGGATCCTGGCGAGGACCGTAGACGTTCGCGAGCGCGAGAGACGTGAAGTCGAGCTCGTGCTCGTCGGCGTAGTAACGGAGGTAGTCCTCGGCGGCTCGCTTGGAGATCCCGTACGGCGACGCGAGGCGGCCCTTCGCCGTCTCCGAGATCGGCATCTTCTTCTGCGCGCCGTAGATCGTGCCGCCGGACTGCGCGTGGACGATCTTTCGCACACCCGAGGACACACAGGCATCGAGGACGCGGATCAGCCCTACGATGTTGACCTCCGCGTCGTGAACGGGATCGGCGACCGACGCCGGAACCGACGCCTGGGCGGCAAGGCTGAGGACCACCTCGGGCTTCACCTGGTCGAACAGCTCGCGCAGCCGATCGGATCGGATGTCGAAGCGATGAAACTGCACTCCGCCCCGGCGCCGAGCGTCGTCGAGGTTCGGGAGCCGTCCGGTCGAGAGGTCGTCGACGACGTAGACCTCGTAACCGTGAGCGGCGAGGTTCTCCACCACCGCCGAACCGATGAAGCCGGCTCCTCCGGTCACCAACGCGCGCATCTACTCGGCCCGGAAGGTGATGCCGCGATCCGGGACGTCCACGCCCGGCCAGAGACGGATGCCCCGACGCAGCTCGTTCGATGCGCCTATGCGCACACCGGCGCCGAC
>JBOGXL010000279.1:0-3677 GCA_050694575.1 Actinomycetota bacterium
GGACATCCCGAGCCATCGCGACGATCATCTTGCGGTAGTTCTCGGCCTGCGCCGCTTCCGACGACCGGAACGAGATCTTCGCGATCTTCGTGAGGCCGTCGACGATCTCCGTGACCTCGTCACCGAAGGACTCGCGGAAGTCATCGAGCGACGCGTCGGTGTCTTCGACGGCATCGTGGAGCAACGCACCGACGATGGTCGTGGGATCCATGCCCATGTCGGCGAGGATGTCGGCGACGGCGAGCGGGTGCGTGATGAAGGGTTGGCCTGACAGCCGTCGCTGGTCGGCGTGGACCTCGGCCGCCACGTGGTAAGCCCGGACGACACCGTCGAGCTCGGCCCGCGGATTGCCGGCGCGGAGCTTGTCAAGCAGCGGCTGGAGAGCACCCGGCACCTCGGGGGCCTGGGGCGCGCGGCGCAGCCGCCGCAGGATCGAGCGCAGCGGTCCGGGCGACGCGGCCTTGGTTTGTGCCATCGGTTTCCAGTGTGCCTCAGGGCACGGCGAGGATCTGCGTCTACGCTCATGTGAGTGACCGAGCGCCCCACGCCCGCCACCCTCGTCGCGTTCGCGCTCGTCGCGATCATCGGTGGCTCCAACTTCGTCGCGGTGCGGCTCAGCAACCGCGAGCTCGAACCGTTCTACGGTGCCGGGCTCAGGTTCGCCGCTGCGGCCCTTTTGCTGTTCGTCTTGGTCCTCGTCAAGAAGACACCGATCCCGCGCGGATCGGGTCTGGTCGGCTCGCTGGTGTTCGGGGTGATGAACTTCTTCGCCGCCTATGCGTTCGTGTACTGGGGACTGCAACGCGTCCCGGCGGCGCTGGCCGGCGTCGTGTTCGCGACCGTCCCGCTGATGACCTTGATCCTCGCGGTTCTGCAGCGCGTCGAGCGGTTCCGCTGGCGAGCCGTTCTCGGCGCGGCCATCGCCATCGGCGGCGTGTCGGTCATGGCCGGCTCGCCAGACAACGCCGACGTCCCGATCCTCTACTTCCTGGCCGTGGTGGTATCGGCCCTCGGGGCGGCGGAGGCGGCCGTGGTGATCAAGCGCTTCCCAACCGTCCACCCCTTCGCAATGAACGCGATAGCCATGGCGGCGGGCGCTCCGATCCTCTTCGCGTTGTCGGCCTTGACCGGCGAGCGGTGGATCGTCCCGTCGAGCGCCACGACCTGGTACACCCTCGCCTTCCTCGTCCCGGTGGGATCGGTCGCCTTGTTCGTCCTGTACGTGTTCGTCGTCCAGCGCTGGACTCCGTCGGCTGCCTCGTACCAGTTCGTCCTGTTCCCCGTCGTCGCGGCGCTCGTGGGGTCGATAGTTGCCGACGAGCCTCTCGATGTGACGGTGGCGATAGGAGGCGCGCTCGTCATCGCCGGGACCTACGTCGGGGCGCTGGCCCGGACGAAGGCGGCCGACCAGCTCTCCGGAGTCTCATGAGATTCTCACGAAGCTGTCCCTACGCTGGGGGCCATGAACACAACCATGAGAGTGCTGGCGATGGTGGTCGTCCTGGGCCTCGGCGCAGGGTCGGCCTGCGCGAACAACACCGAGTCCGCGGCGCAACCCTCCGACGCCGCGGCCACGAGCGGCCTGCCGCAGGGCAGCGAGCGCGTCGAGCTCGATCCCGCCGACTTCACCACGGAGATCGACAACCCGTTCTGGCCGATGACCCCCGGGAGCAAGTGGGTCTATCGCGAGACGGACGGCGAGGGCGCCGAGCAGCGCGTCGAGGTGACGGTCACCGACAAGACGAAGAAGGTCGCCAACGGCATCGAGGCGCGCGTCGTTCGCGACGAAGTGACGGAGGATGGTGTCCCCGTCGAGGTTACGGACGACTGGTACGCCCAGGACGCCGAAGGCAACATCTGGTACCTCGGCGAGGAAACGACGGAGTACGAGGACGGCAAACCCGTATCGACGGAAGGGTCCTTCGAAGCCGGGAAGGACGGCGCCGAAGCGGGGATCATCATGCCGGCCGATCCGAAGCCGGGGATGAAGTACAGGCAGGAGTATTACGAGGGCGAGGCCGAGGACCGCGGGGAGATCGTGAGCCTCGATGAGCAGGTCGAAGTGCCGTTCGGGAAGTTCAGCGACGTCCTGAAGACGAAGGACACGAATCCTCTCGAGCCCGATCTCGTCGAGTACAAGTACTACGCTCGAGAGGTTGGTCCAGTGCTCGCCGAAACGGTGTCGGGCGGCAGCGACCGCGAGGAGCTCATCAGCTATACAGAAGGCCGCGGCTAGGTGAGCACTGAGCTTCGCTTGAGCCGCACCGCTTCGCGGCTACGCTGACCACGTGCAGGCGGGACGAGGCGCGACCGCACGCGGCGGTCCGGTGACGCTGGTCGCATTCCTCGTCATGTGTGTGTTCGTCGGCGGGAATCTCGTCGGGGTCCGGTTCAGCAACCGCGAGCTCCCACCGTTCTGGGGAGCGACAGTACGCTTCGCGGTCGCGACTGCCATTCTCGCTATCGCGATCGCCGTGCTGCGCTTGCCGCTCCCCCGCGGCCGCGAGCTCGCCGGCGCGATCGCCTACGGACTGTTGGCATTCGCGCTCTTCTTCGCCTTCGCGTACTGGGCACTCCAAGAGCTGCCCACAGCGCTGGCGGGCGTGGTGTTCGCGTCTGGGCCGCTCCTCACGTTCTTCCTTGCCCTCGCGCACCGGCAGGAGCGATTCAACATGCGGAGCCTGATCGGAGGGCTCCTCGTCATCGTCGGCATCGCGGTGATGGTGCGAGCGCCCATCAATGCTTCCGTTCCGCTCGTGAGACTGGGAGCGATGCTCGGGGCAGCACTCTGCGCCGCGGAAGCAGGCATCGTCGGACGCCACTTCCGC
Organism: Actinomycetota bacterium; assembly: GCA_050694575.1. Lineage (GTDB taxonomy): Bacteria > Actinomycetota > JAICYB01 > JAICYB01 > JAICYB01 > JBOGXL01. The sequence goes on from JBOGXL010000279.1 coordinate 2,829, forward strand.
GCCGCGCACCCTGTCGTCATGAACGCCATCGGGATGGGTGTGGGAACCATCTTCGTTGGCATCCTCTCCTTCATCACGGGGGAGCTCCACCCACTCCCGTCGGAGACGGCAACGTTGGTGAGCTTGGCGTACCTCATCACTTTGGGATCGTGCGGCGTGTTCCTGCTCTACCTGTTCGTGCTCAAGACGTGGTCCGCTTCGGCGACCTCATACGAGTTCGTCATCGCACCGCTCGTAGCGGCCGGACTCGCCGCCTGGCTTCTCGGCGAACGACTGACAGCGCAGATCGCCGTGGGTGGCGCCATCGTCCTCGTCGGCGTGTACGTCGGCGCTATCGCGACCGCTCGTATTCCCGAGCCAGATCAGATCGCTTGACCTTGCCCGTCGCGGTGCGCGGCAAGGCAGCGACGACGAAGACCTGCTTGGGCGCGTGGGAGCCGGGCAGCCGATCGCGGGCGAATGCACAGATCACTTCGGCGTGGGCATCGGTGACCACGGCGGCGTACACCGTCTCGCCCCAGTCCGCATGCGGCACGCCGAACACTGCGGCTTCCACGACGGACGGGTGTCCTTCGAGGACGCGCTCGACCTCGGCCGGGTAGACGTTCACGCCGCCGGAGATGATGAGGTCTTCTCGGCGCCCTTCGAGGAAGAGATAGCCGTCGTCGTCCAGGCGGCCGAGGTCGCCGACGGTGAAGGAATCGGCGTTCCACGCCTCCGCCGTCTTCTCGGGGTCGCGCCAGTACTCCCATCGCGCGAAGGAGGGGGCACTCACCCAGACGGTGCCGATCCCTTCGGCATCGGGGTCGCCGATGCCGAGCCGCCGGCCGCGGCGCGCCCGGCCAACGG
>JBOGXL010000280.1:0-2732 GCA_050694575.1 Actinomycetota bacterium
ACACAATCCTTTCCACGACGTCCCCATGCGCTTGAGCCGGACGTGCTCGCCGACGACCTCGATGATGTCTGCGCGCTCGCGCACCTCGTCGATGTCGTCGGAAGCGAAACGCGGGCTCACGCGAGGCCTTTGGGCAGGAATCGCTCGGCGTATGCGCGCAGAGCGAAGCGGTCGGTCATCCCGGAGACGTAGTCGATCACACGCTGGTCCCTATCGGTGTCGGTGGCCGGCAGCTCATCAGGATGCTCGCGATAGTAGCCGCAGAGGTCCCGGATCACATTCGCCGCCTTCAGGGCCTCGACACGAGCCCCGCCGAGGTACACCTTCTCGAACAGGAACGACCGCAGCTCCCCCATCGCCTCGGCGACGTCATCGGGCACGCAGACTGCCCCGGCCCGCGCACTCTCGGCCACCAGCGAGCGGACCATCTTGTCCAGCCGCTCGCGATACGTCGGGCCGAGCAGGCGACGAACACGCTCGGGCAGGTCGGACTCCACGAGCACGCCCGCTCTCGTCGCATCGTCGACGTCGTGGCTCACGTACGCGATGCGGTCGGCCCAGCGGGCGACCATCGCCTCGGGCGTCGACGGCTCGGGCATCCGCCACGTGTGGTTGAGGATCCCGTCGCGGACCTCCCATGTCAGGTTGAGACCACGTCCGTCGCCTTCGAGGTGATCGACGAGGCGCAGCGACTGGCGGTTGTGCTCGAACGGGCGACCCATCGCGGTGCCGAGCATCTCCTCACCGACGTGTCCGAAGGGCGTGTGGCCGATGTCGTGTCCGAGGCACATCGCTTCGACGAGGTCCTCGTTCAGGCGGAGGGCACGACAGATCGTCCGCGCGACTTGGGCGACCTCGAGGGTGTGTGTGAGGCGGGTGCGGTAGTGGTCGCCCTCGGGAGCCAGGAACACCTGGGTCTTGTGCTTCAGCCTCCGGAAGGCTTTCGTGTGCAGGATCCTGTCCCGGTCGCGCTGGAAGTCCGTCCGCAGCGGGTGTGGATCCTCGGGCCGCTCCCGGCCCTTCGTCGACGCCGCCCGGGTCGCCCACGGCGCGAGCGTCGCCGCCTCGATCTCCTCGGTCTGGACCCGCGGCTCCAGCGACATGGCTTCCCCCGGGATCCAGGGTACGGGCGGTGCCCGACAGGTCTTACTTGGAGGCCGCTTCGCTGCCGCCGATGGCAGCCTGAGCCGCGGCCAGCCGCGCTATGGGCACCCGGAAGGGTGAGCACGACACGTAGTCGAGACCGGCCTCGACGAAGAAGTGGACGGATTCCGGGTCTCCGCCGTGCTCGCCGCACACCCCCAGCTTGAGCTTGGGGTTGGCCTCCCGGCCCTCGCGGACGGCCAGCTCGACGAGCCGTCCGACGCCGGGTCGGTCGAGGGTCTCGAAGGGGTTGACGGGCAGGATCTTCTGCTCGAGGTACGGGCCCAGGAACTTCCCCTCCGCGTCGTCACGGGAGAACGCGTACGTCATCTGGGTGAGGTCGTTCGTCCCGAAAGAGAAGAAGTCGGCGTGCGCGGCGACATCTCCGGCGGTGAGCGCCGAGCGCGGGACCTCGATCATCGTCCCGACGAGGTACGCCACCTTCGTCCCGGCCCGGGCGAGCACCTCTTCGGCGACCTCGATGCACTCCGCCCGAAGGATCTCGAGCTCTTTGGCGATGCCGACGAGCGGGATCATGATCTCGACCCCGGGCTTGCCACCCTTCGCTTTCACCTCGCACGCCGCCTCGACGATGGCCCGGATCTGCATCCTGTAGATCCCGGGGATCACCAACCCGAGGCGACAGCCGCGCAGCCCGAGCATCGGGTTCGACTCCTCCATCCGCTCGACGGCTTCGAGGAGCTTGCGTCGCTCGGCGGCGGTCTGCTCGATGACGTCGATCTTCGCCACCTCACCGGCGATCTTCAGCCGTTCGACCTCGAGAGCGAGCTCCTTGGAATCCGGCAGGAACTCGTGCAGGGGCGGATCGAGGAGGCGGATGGTCACCGGCAATCCGTCCATCGCTCGGAAGATGCCGACGAAGTCCTCACGCTGTCGCGCCAGCAGGTCTTCGAGCGCCTTCTCGCGATCACGGTCCGACTGCGCGAGGATCGCCCGTCGCACGATGGGGAGCCTGTCGCCGAGGAACATGTGCTCGGTTCGTGCCAACCCGATCCCCTCGGCACCGAACTCGCGTGCGCGCTTCGCGTCCTCAGGCATGTCCGCGTTCGCACGGACGCCGATCTTGCGGACGGCATCGGCCCAGGACAACAGCGTCGCGAACTCCTTAGAGATCTTCGGCGCGACGAGCTCGACGGCTCCCGAGGCAACGATCCCCGTCGAGCCGTCCATCGAGATGACGTCGCCCTCGTTGACGGCGTGGTCTCCAGCCGTGAACGACCGGGCTCCCATATCGATGCGGATCGCCTCCGCTCCGACCACGCAGGGCTTCCCGGCCCCCCGAGCCACGACGGCCGCGTGAGAAGTTTTTCCACCGCGCGCCGTGAGGATGCCCTCCGCGGCGTACATACCGTGGACGTCGTCGGGGTTTGTCTCCTCGCGAACGAGCACGACCCTCTCGCCCTTGTCGACCCACTCGACGGCCGTGTCTGCGTCGAGCACGACCTTGCCGACGGCCGCTCCCGGCGAGGCGTTGATGCCTTTGGCCAGCACCTCCATCCGGGCGTTCGGGTCGAACTGCGGGTGCATGAGGTGATCGAGCTGGTCCGGCGTCACGCGACGCAACGCCT
>JBOGXL010000281.1:0-5821 GCA_050694575.1 Actinomycetota bacterium
CGGCTACATCGTTCGGGATCCCCAGCGGCGGCACTAGGAGGATCCCGTGCCTTTCGTCGGCGACGCCGACGTCGAGGTCAAGCAGCTCGACGCGAAGAACTGGGAGCTCCTCGCCCCGCTCAGGTACGAGGGCAAATTCGAGCCGTTCGACATCCCGGCCGGGATGCGCACCGACTTCGCATCGGTGCCCAGACCATTCGTGTGGCTCATCCCGCGCTACGGCACCTACACCAAGGCGGCCATCCTCCACGACTATCTGTGGCGGCAGCATGCGAAGACCGGGAAGATGACGTGGGCCGATGCCGACGGGATATTCCGTCGTGCGATGCGAGAGCTCGGCGTCGCCTTCCTCCGCCGCTGGATTACGTGGTCTGCGGTGCGCATGGCCTCGCTCTTCACGAAGCGCGGGGGCCGGACAGGCTGGACCGACGACATCCTTCAAGCGATCGTCTTCTGGCTGTTCGGCATCCTCATCGTCGGCCCGCCTGGTGTGCTCATCCTGATCGCCCTCGCGCTCTTCTACCTGTTGGAGTACGCCGTGTGGCTCGTCCTGTCGGGGGCGAGAGCGCTCCGTAGGGCTCCCCCACCCAAGAACATCAACCAGCCGAAGCTGAGGTTGACCCTGTGAAGCGATGCTTCGGGCTCTTGGTGACCGCTCTGCTCATCGCCACGGCTTCGGCGTGCGCGACGGCACCGTCCCCGAGAGCGGCGGGACCGACCGATGCGTCCGTCCCCGACCCGCTCGACGACGGCACGACGAGCGACGTCGCCGAAGCAGAGCCTTCGGGCGAAACGCGACCGGACCCCGAGCGGCTGAACGACCTCCGCGTGGCGCCCGAGCGCAAGCGGACGGGGTACAGCCGATCACGCTTCAAGCACTGGTCGGACTTCGACGAGGACGGCTGCAACACGCGCAACGAGGTACTCATCGAGGAGTCCCTTCTGGAGATCACCATCGGGCCGAGATGCCGTCTGATCGGGGGCTCGTGGTTCAGTCCCTACGACGGGAAGACGACGACGCGTCCATCGACCTTCGACGTGGATCACTTCGTGCCGCTGGCCGAGGCGTGGGACTCCGGTGCACGTGACTGGACGGCCGAGGAGCGCGAGCAGTACGCCAACGACCTCGACCATGCCGATGCGCTGATCGCCGTCACCGGCTCGTCTAACCGCAGCAAGTCGGACAGGGACCCCGCGCAGTGGCTGCCGTCGCGCGACGAGTTCCTCTGCACTTACGCGGCGACGTGGATCGACATCAAGGTCGAATGGGATCTGGCCGCCGATCCCGACGAAGTGGCGGCGCTGCAAGAGGTTCTGGCCGACTGCTGACCGCAAGCGGTATTTCTACCTTCTCGTCGTAACGGGCCGGTGGTACGTTCGCGGTTGCATCATGTCTATCGGACGCTCGATCCATCGAAGTAGTTCCACGAGCGCCAACCACACCCGACAGCTTCCGCAGCCTGCCGTTGTTCGTCGTAGAGCGTGCGCGCACGGCACATGACTCTGTCGTCCGTGAGGGAAAGGGGCCATCATGGCGAAGCTCAGTGAGCTCGATCTCCGACACGTGTCATCAGCGATAAGCGAACGCCTGATCGACCGGATCCGCCTGCGCGACTATCTCGATCTCTTCCCAGTCGATCCGGGCCCAACCATCGTCGACTTCCAGCCTTGGCGTGGCTACGCCGGAACAGTGATGGTCATCGCCGGAAGCGGGTTCTCACATGAACGCCACGACAACAACGTGACCGTCGCCGGGGAACCGGCCCTCGTCATCGAAGCGGCACCGGACCGCCTTGTCGTGATCACCAGTCACCGGACGCGGACCGGCCCAGTTGAGGTCACCGTCGACGCCGATGCGGCAATCGGCCCCCGAGACTTCGAAGTATTGGCTTGGCCCGAACCGAGCGCCGGTGCGGACGGCCCGCCGTACTCGTACGCAGGTGTCGGAGCGGGCGGCTCGTCGTCTGCCGGCGTCCCGCCAACGGGCACGGCGAGGATCATCGTCGTTCCCTGCTACCCGACCGATCTGATCCCCGCCGACGAGGCGGCGACGGTCCAGGACATCGTCGACACGTTCGCAGAAGTCACCACGTACTACGACCAGGCGAGCTACGGACAGCTCGACGTTCAGGTCGACGTCACGAGCTTCACCCCGCTGCTGCAGAACGCCGACTACTACCACCGGCCCAACGGTGCCCCCGGTTACCCCAACATCGACAACGCCGTGCTCGAGCAGCTGACGGCTGAGTGCGCACAGGGCGCCGTCGACCAGGGCTTCAACCTGGACAACTACGTCGTCCTCGTTGCGTCGGTGTACCTGCCCGGACTCTCCGTCCGCGCGTGGGGCGGGTGGAGCAGCAGCAACTTCGCCTACGACGACGGGATGGGAACGACGATCAACATCGTGACCGCTCAGCCGCTCGGCCTCATCGCCCAGCGTCACGACGCCGACTGGGGCCGGGCTGCGCACGAATTCGCCCACAACGTCGTGGATGCCGGCCTCGTTCTCGGCGAGGACGTCTACGGCAGCGATCTCGTCAACCCCGGCGATGCCACCGTCGAGAACTTCGACATGATGGGCAACCACGACTCACACCCACTGTTCTCCGCGTTCTGGATGCACCAGATGGGCTGGTACGACGCCGCCAACGTCACCGAGCTGACCTGGGACCGGAACCCCTTCTCCCAGGACCTCGATCTCGTCGCGCACGGCCTGACGCAAGACACCGACCCAGCCAGGAAGCACCTGATCCGCATCAAGGTCAGCGACGGCCTCTTCTACTTCGTCGAAGTCCGGCAGCGTCCCGATGTCGCAGCCGGAGACACGCAGATCTTCGACGACAACATCCCCTTGCCTATGGGCGGAACGCCCGACGGAGGCGTCCTCATCTCGCGAGCGATAACCGGGACGCTCAACAACAACCAGCAGACGAGGCTGGTCACGCTGCTCCAGGAACAGACCCGTGTGCTTGTCACAGGCGAATCAGGTGTAGACCCGCTTCGCACTCTCCGGATCACGGTCTTGGACGACGATGTGCAGACGCGACCACGTGTGTGCCGTGTGCGCATCGAATGGGCTCAGGAAGTCGCCGACACGCCCGGAGGCGACTTCGATCTGCGCATCGAGCCCTGGGGACCCGGATGGGAGACAGTCGACATCTGGGTCGACAGAGACCCGTTCGGCAACTTCGACTCGACCGATGCGAGCGGGAACCCCACGGGCAACGGCGACCAGCCGCGGCCGATGGAGGTGAACAGGTTCGAGGCTCGCGTCCGCAACGACGGGACCGCCGACGCTACGGACGTGCTCGTGACTCACTACGCGGTCGAGCCGCCAGGAGTCGGTGACAACGGCAACTGGTCACCGTTGGTCACGTACACGTTGCCGAACGTGCCGGCCGGCGGGTCCGTCGTCGGCCGAGCCGATTGGGTGCCCCTGGTTGGGGAACACACGTGCCTGAAGGTCGCGATCTCGCAACAACTCGGGGAAGTCACCGGCGGCAACAACTCGGCCCAGGAGAACGTCTTCGACTTCGAGCCGGCCGCCGCGTCGGTTCCCGAGCCGGTCTCGATGACCGTTGCTGTTCGGAATCCGCTCGAAGAGCGCGCACTGGTGAGGATCAGCCTGGAAGGCGTCCCGTACGGCTACTACGTCTACTTCCCCCACAGGTGGCTCTGGCTCGATCCGCTCTCTGAACGGAAGCTCGATCTTCTCGTCATCCCCTGGATCGACTTCCGCGAGAACAAGCACGCGACGGCACAGGTGCGGCTGTATGGTCGAGTGCCTCGTGTCTACGAGCAGAAGCTCGACATCACCGAGAACCCCGGGTCGTGGTTCGCACCGATCGGCGGCATCGTCGCCAACGTGACGCCGAAGCGTCGCGGAAAGATCCGGATCGACCGCGAGCTCAAGCGCGATGAAGGTGAGAAGGTCACCGTCAGAGGGACCGTGGAGCCGCACATCGGCGATCAAAGTGTGCGTGTGGATATGACACGTCCGGACGGGGCGGTCGAGGTTGTCGGCGCCAAGACGGACGTGTCGGGCCGGTTCGAAGCGACGTTCGCATTGGCCCGGCGGCGACGCGGGAACGGACGCAAGGCTGCCGTCGAGGAGGGCCCTTACGCCTTCCAGGCGCACATCATCGGCGCCACGCGTATAGCACCGGCCGACTCGAACGTGGTCTTCCTGCACGTCGACGAGAAGGACGGGAAGGACATCGTCAGCGTGCGTCCACACCGAGAGATCGAACTCGTCAAGGCACCGCGGGTGGCGCCGCGGAAGTCACCGGCGCGGACAACACGCGGGAACTCCAAGTAGGAGCATCGCGTATGTCCGTTTAGTACCAGCCGAGGAGCTCGCCCATCGGGCCGTCGAGGTGGGCGTTGGAGTACACGCCGCCCTTCAGGTCGATGCGGGAGCCGCCCATTCGATCCCGGTAGCGTCCTCCGGCCTCCTCGACGAGCAGGACCAGCGGCGCGTGGTCCCAGGCCATACCGCCCAGCGACGCGACGCAGTCGATCTCTCCCTCGGCCACGCGCAGGAATACGTTCGCGTCGGGATGGACCCATCCGGGCATCTCGCGCACCTTCCGTACGTCCCTGCGATGCCACGACTGCCACGCCGAGAGCCGAGCCTCTTCGATGGAGGACACATCCGAGACGTGTATGCGCCGGCCTTCCAACGACCCGAGGTCGCCCGCGTAGCTGCCCTCGCCGCGCACGGCCCACCACCACTTCCCTTCGAGCGGCCGGGTCACCACACCGACGATCGACCGCTCCTCGGCATCCTGCAACGCGATGTGCGTTCCCCAGCCGGAGTCGCCATCGAGGAACATCGACGTCCCGTCCAGCGGATCCAGGAGCCAGCGCCGCTCTCCCCGGCCGACGTGACCGGCCTCCTCGCTGAGGACCGCGTCGTCCGGCCGCTCGGCGCCCAGCACCTCGAGGAGCGCCTTCTCGATCGCGAGGTCGGCCTCACCGACCGGACTCCCGTCCGGCTTGATCTCGCTGCGCACGTACCGCCCGTAGTAGGACAGCGCGACCTCGGCGGCGATCTCGCCGAGACGCAGTGCGAGAGCGAGGTCGTCCGTCACGCGAGCGGCGGCCCGTCGGGGAGCCCGTCCGGCTCGCGCCACGTCCGTAGGAAGGCCTCGGCCATCGCGCACGCGCCCTCGTACGGTCCGGACGGATGCGCGCCCGCCTCGCTCTGGAGCTTCGAGATCGTCCGCTCGACATGACGAAAGAGCTCACCGGGTCCCTCGGCCCCCGAGGTGAACCCGATCGTCGCCCCGGCGTTGCAGACGAAGTCGGCAAGGTAGCGCACGCGACGGCGCCGCAGCACGTCCAAGGCGTCGGCCGTGTACGGGACGTTGGACGCCGGGACGATCCACCGCGTCTTCAGCCGCTCGGCGACGCCGGCTGTGATCACGCCGGTTCGCGCACCCGGGACGAGGATGTCGGCGTCCACATCGAAGAGCGCCCGCGCGTCGGCGTCGCTGCGGGCTCCCGCCTGATGGACGAACCCGTCGCCGTACGCGCGCCGCAAGCCCAGGAGCGCCTCGACGTCGAGCCCGGCCGCATCGAACAGGCACCCCTCGATGGTCGAGACGGCGACAACCCGCGCGCCGCGCCGCACCGCCTCACGTGCGACCCCACCACCCACCTTGCCGAACCCCTCGATGGCAAACGTCGCGCCGTCGACCGAGCCCATAGCCGTCTCGGCCGCGACGACGACGCCGAACCCCGTGACAAGATCCTCGATGGCCTCACCGCCGATGCTCGTCGCCATCACACTCGGCGGAGCCGCCGGATCCCGCAGAGG
>JBOGXL010000282.1:0-2726 GCA_050694575.1 Actinomycetota bacterium
GATGAAGAGCTCGCCGATGATCTTCCGCTTCTGCTCGGGATCCGTCACGCCCTCGAGAGCCGTGAGGAACCTCTCGCGCGCATCGACGTGGACGAGCTCGATGTGGAAATGCCGCTTGAACGTCTCGACGACCTGAGTAGCCTCGTTTGATCGGAGCAATCCGTGGTCCACGAAGATGCACGTCAGCTGGTCGCCGACGGCTTTGTGGACCAGGAGCGCGGCGACCGCCGAATCCACACCCCCGGACAGGGCACACACGACGCTCGCCTTCCCGACCTTCGCTCGGATGGTCGCCACCGACTCGTCGATGATCGACACCGGCGTCCACGTGGGCATGGCGTCGCACCCGCGATAGAGGAAATTGCGCATGACGTCCATCCCTCGTGCCGTGTGCATCACTTCGGGATGGAACTGCACCGCGTAAAGACCCGCGTCGACGTCCTCCATCGCCGCGACGGGACAGTTCTCGGTCGAGGCTGTGACGAGGAAGCCGGGCGGGGGCTTGATCACGGCGTCGCGGTGCGACATCCACGCCGTCGAAAGCTCGGGGAGACCGTCGAGGAGGACGGAGTCGCGATCGGTCACCTCGATCTCCGTCTTGCCGTACTCGCCGATGTCGGTGTGCCCGACGTCTCCGCCGAGGGCCTGCGCCATGACCTGCTGGCCGTAGCAGATCCCGAGCACGGGGACGCCCAGGCGGAAGATGCGCTCGTCGCACCCGGGGGCGCCGGGCTCGTACACCGAGGCCGGGCCCCCGGACAGGATGATCCCCTTCGGACGCCGGCGCGCGACGGTGTCCGCATCGACGAAGTGCGGCACGATCTCGGAGTAGACGTGGCACTCGCGGACGCGACGCGCGATGAGCTGCGCGTACTGAGCGCCGAAATCCAGGACGAGGACCGGTTCGGGGTTAGTCAACACGGATCCTTCCACGTCTGAGGTCCTCGAGGTCGGCGAGGTCGTCGGCGTCGAACTGCGTCGGGGGCGACGTTCGTCCGCCGACGAGGTTCGCCACTCCGACATTGTCAACCGCCCAGTACATGACGGAGTCGGGATTGTTCGAGTGGCCTTCGTGTCTGGGGTCCTCGTGGTCGCGCGGAGAGTCGTACCCGAGGTTCACGAGCGCGAGGATGTGGCCCATCTCGTGCACCAGCACCGCTCGTTCGATCGCCTCACCAGAGACCAGGGGCGTCGCCGCGGCGCTACGTATCTGTTCGGCGAACATCGCGTACATGGACGCGTTGAACGACACGCCGAGAGACGTGGCGTCGTCGGTGAACGACCCGTCGACGTACAGGACATACAGGACTATCGCGTTGCGGTCGCTCCACCTGTCGCGGTGCTGGCGCTGAACGGCGATCAGCTGCTCCTCGTTCCAGCTCTCGCGGCCTCCGGTGAACGTCTCGACGGGCAGGATCTCGATCCCCCCGGGCTTGTCGACGACCGAGGCCAACCGGCTCCGCAGCAGGCCGACCGCGCTCGGCGAGGGGGTGTACCCCTCGAGCGCGTCGATCTCGACGACGAGCTTGGGGATCTCGCTCGACAGGTACAGCCGGGTGTTGGCGCCGAGCCGCGCGAAGTCGTCCACGCCCGTCGCGGATGTGCGCGACCCCTCGGCATCGCGCGGGCCGCCGGAGATGCGCACGCTCGGGCCGTCGCCGCCGCGGGGGCCGAGATCCACCTGCGGATCGCCGGGCTCGGCACCGGCACCGTTGCCGCCGTAGCGGTTGGGAACGGGCGACTGCCCTTGGTCGCTGCGCGACGACACACAGGCGGCAGCCACGAGCAGCGTTGCGGCGAACGCCAGGACGCGCGTCCCCCTGTACGACCTCAGACCGAGCCAACTCCCTGAGAGCGCTGGAGGTCCTTCCCTTCGGTCTTCACGGCCGGCGCCACGACGATCTCGGCCTTGTGGAACTCGCGGATCGTCCCGTAACCCGAGGTCGCCATCGAGAAGCGCAGCGCTCCGAACAGGTTGAGCGTGCCGTCGTTCACATCGGCCGGGCCCGTGAGGATCTCCTTCAAAGTGGCGACCTGTCCGGTCTGCACACGCACCCCTCGCGGCAGCTCGGGGTGGAAGCTCGCCATGCCCCAGTGATGGCCGCGTCCGGGGGCTTCGAACGCGCCGGCGAGCGGTGACGCGATCATCACCGCGTCGGCGCCGCAGGCTATGGCCTTCGAGATGTCCCCGCCGGTACGCATGCCGCCGTCGGCGATGACGTGGCAGTACCGTCCCGTCTCCTCGAGATGACGCACCCGCGCGGCAGCGGCGTCGGCGACGGCCGTGGCTTGCGGTACGCCGATGCCGAGGACCTGACGTGACGTGCACGCCGCTCCGGGGCCGACTCCGACGAGGACGCCCACGGCACCCGTCTTCATGAGGTGATAGGCCGTCGCGAACGACGCACAGCCGCCCACGATGACGGGCAGATCGAAGGAACGGATGAACTCTTTGAGGTTCAGCGGCTCGCGCGTCTGGGAGACGTGCTCCGCCGACACGACGGTTCCCTGGATCACGAGGATGTCGAGCTCGGCCTCCAGGACGTCCTTGGCGAACTCTTCGACGCGCTGAGGGGTCAGCGACGCGCACGCCGTCACGCCGGCCGCCTTGATCTCCTGGATGCGCCGGCGGATGAGGTCGGCGCGCATCGGCTCGGAGTAGACGTCCTGCAGCAGCTTCGTCGACTCCTCGACCGACGCTTCGGCTATGCGCTCGTAGACGGCGT
>JBOGXL010000283.1:0-2366 GCA_050694575.1 Actinomycetota bacterium
CGGATGAACGGCTGGTCGGCCGCGACGATGTCGGCCATCTCCTTCTCGATGCGCTCGAGATCCTCTTCCGTCAGGGGACGCGGAAGGTCGAAGTCGTAGTAGAAGCCGTCGGTGATCGGGGGGCCTATGGCGTACTTCGCGTCGGGGAACAGGCGGAGCACCGCTTGTGCGAGCACGTGGGCCGCCGAGTGGCGCATGACGTCGAGTTCCTGGTGCTCGCTCATCGTTGGGGCAGTTTAGCGAACGGCTTTTGCGCTATCCGAGACGTGCGCGCCAGGCGGCGAGCCAGTCGGCCTCCGTCCAGTCGAGTGCATCCTGCACAGCTCGTCGCACGTGGTACTCGTCGGTCCCCGGCACCGATCGCGCGGATCCGAGGCGCTCGTAGAACCGAGCCAGCGCCTCACGATCGAAGGTGCCGATGAGCGTCTCGACGGCGACCTGAGCTTGGTCGTATCGGATCATGATCTGCCGAACCGCCCCCTTGACGAACTGCTCGTCGGTGGGGAAGTCGGCCGGAGGGTCGCCTTGACCGGCCAGCGAAGGCCGGGCGCCCCGACCGCCCCCGGCGTTCGCGAGGCCTTCCTCGATCCAGACCGGGATGTTCGGCCCCGATATCGGACGCGTTATGGCGTGGAGGAGCTCGTGGGCGAGGATCTCGAGCTGTCCACCCTCGTCGTAGTTCCGGAGATGGGACAGGTGGACGAACATGCGGGGTCCCGTCGGTCTCCAACCTTGCGCCTGGTCGGCCCCCGCGGCGACGAAAGCAACGAACTTCTCCAGATCGATGGTGGCGTGGAAGAGCGCTCCGAGCTCTTCGGTCGTGGCGGGCACGATGATTGCGTAACGCTCGGTCACCCGTCGCGGCCACCACTCCGTCGCCTTCGCGTACGCGCGCTCGGCCACGGCGAGCACCGGACGCATCTCCTCGGCCACCTCCGGATGCGTCAGAAGGACGAAGTGATCGCTGCGCAGGACGGTTACGGGTCCTGTATCCCACAGATGGTACGGCGAGAAGAACCCGATGAGATCCAGGTCGCTCGTCGACTCGAGGCGCCAACCGTCGTAGCGGTCGTTCGGCTGCGCGGAGTCTCGGACGAAGGTGAACGCGCCGTCCTCCTCGTAGGCAACCGTCTCGATGTCGAGCGTCGAGGCCTCCGTCACCTGGTACGTGCGCACCTGCTTGCCCGGATAACGCGCCCGCACCCTTCGGTAGGCGAGGTTCCCGCTGTACTGCGTCTTCGCGGTGATCGTCACCCTCTCGAACGGGACGTCTTTGGCGTTGTCGAAGGCGCGCAGGGCCGTCACCTTCAGAAGGGGGCCGAGTGTCCCGTCCAGAAGCGCCCTGTCCTTGGTTTCGAAGGCGCGGCCGTAATCGTCCAGGAGCCGGACGATCGGGGCGGGTACGTCCTCGATCTCCGGCACCATCGCCTCTTGTGCGGCGGCCGAGACCGCGGTGAACAGCGCCGCGAAGGCGATCGATCCGGCGACGGCGCGTCTCAATTTCTCGCGCGGGCGGCGCGCTTCCTGGCGACAGACGGGTTGTAGCAACGAGCCTTCAGGCCGAGCTGTTGTGGGGGTACGCAGCGATTCGACGACTCGCACAGGGCTTCCTCGACGTCACCGGCGAGCAGGCGCCGCGGCAGGTCGGGCTCGGCATAGAAGGGACGTCCGATGCCGACCATGTCGGCGTCCTCGCGGTCGAGGATGTCGTTGATCTCATCGAGCCGGCGGATGCCGCCGACCGCGAACACCGGGATCGACACGGCTCGTTTCGCGGCTGCGAAGTGCCGACGATTCCATACGGGCCGGAACGGATACTGCCGCGCGCCGCGGCGGTACCCCCAACGCAGCACGGCCATCTTGAGCTTGGAACCGAGCGCTTCTTCGAAGCGACGCCGTATCGAATCGACGTCCAGGATCGACGACGGGTCCGCGCCGCGACAGAGCGATGCATGAGGGAAGACCGATAGTCCTACGGGTGTGACCGCGTGGTAGCCGAACGACTCGGCCAGCCGGCACAGCTCGATCCCCTCGTCGAAGCTGCCCTTCGGAGAGAGCGGCGGCCCCTCCTCCTCGACGGTGATCTTCACGGCCAGCGGGTAATCGTCGCCGGCGTGGCGCCGAACGGCTTCCGCGATCACGTCGAGGATGCGGGCCCGGCCGCGGACATCGCCGCCGAATTCGTCCCTGCGGCGGTTGTAGTACGGCGAGAGGAATTGATGGATGAGCTTGGCATTACCCGACGCGAGCTGGACGCCGTCGTAACCGGCCTCGCGTGCCCAGCCTGCGCTGCGTCCGAAGAGCTCGGCGAAATCGTGGACCTCCTCGGTCGTCATCACGTGCAACGGCGTCCCGAGGAGCGCCGG
>JBOGXL010000284.1:0-1506 GCA_050694575.1 Actinomycetota bacterium
GTTGCTTCGGCAGGTCGGGGTCGTAGCGGGCGATGAGCAGTCCCCGGTCGGACTCCGACGCGCCCGAGCTCCACACCTTCTGCCCGTTGACGATCCACACGTCGCCCGAACGTTCGGCTCTCGTCGACAGACCCCCGAGATCCGATCCCGCCCCGGGCTCGGAAAAGAGCTGGCACCAGGCTTCCTCCCCGCGGGCGATCTTCGCGAGGTACCGCTCCTTCTGCTCGGGAGTACCGCGCGCGATGTTCGTCGGCCCGGCCAGTCCCATCCCGACGAAGTCGAATGTGAGCTGCAACCCGGCCGCGGCCTTCTCCTGGTTCCAGATGAGCGATTCGACCATGCCGACGCCGCGTCCACCGAACTCGACGGGCCACGTGAGGACGCCCCAGCCGCTGTCGAAGAGGAACCGCTGCAACGAACGGCGCTGCTCGTGCGTGAGCTCGACGCCGTCCGTGATCCCTTCGGACTCCCTCCACTTCGGAAGGAACACGGTGAGGAACTCGCGCGCCTCGGCGCGGAAGGCGTCCTGCGAGGCTTGGTCGGTCATCGGTCTCGCTCCAGGATGACCCCGCTCGTCGGAACGCCCGTCCCGGCCGTAACGAGCACATGGTCGACGTTGGCAACCTGGTTCACCGACGTCCCGCGGATCTGCCTGACGCCTTCGGCTACCCCGTTCATCCCGTGGATGTACGCCTCGGCGAGCTGGCCGCCGTTGGTGTTGATCGGGAGACGACCGCCCATCTCGAGGTGACCGTCGCGGACGAACTCCTTCGCCTCCCCTCGCTCGCAGAAGCCGAGCTCCTCGAGCTGAGTGAGGACCAGCGGCGTGAAGTGGTCGTAGAGGATGGCCGTCCGGAAGTCCTGGGGGCCGAGCCCTGACTGCTTCCACAGCGCTTCGCCCATCAGACGAACCTCGGGCATCGTCGTGATGTCGTCGTGATAGTAGTTCGTTACCGTCGCCTGCCCGGGTGCTGCCCCTTGAGCCGCAGCGGCGATCACGGCCGGCTTCTGCCGGAGATCGCGTGCGCGCTCGACGGAGGTAACGACCACAGCGACGGCACCGTCGGACTCCTGGCAACAGTCGAGGAGTCGCAGTGGTTCGACGATCCATCGCGACGCTTGATGATCCTCGAGCGTGATCGGCTTGCCGTGGAAGAACGCCGCCGGGTTGTTCGCCCCATGCTTGCGGTCGGCCACCGTGACGCGACCGAAGTCCTCAGACGTCGCGCCGGACAGGTGCATGTAGCGCCGAGCGCGGATGGCGACCCAGCCGGCGGGGGTGGCGAGGCCGAACGGGACGTACCACGAATAGCGGACGACGTTGGCGCGCGGCGACGTCCCCCAACCCGTGACTCCGCCGCCGCCGAGGCGATGCCACGATCGGCCGTTGAGCGACCTGTACGCGACGACGACGTCCGCCAGACCGTTGGCGACGGCCAGCGCCGCCTGCTGCACTACGGCGCAGGCCGCGCCGCCGCCGTAGTCGATCCGGCTGAAGAAGCTCAG
>JBOGXL010000285.1:0-14106 GCA_050694575.1 Actinomycetota bacterium
GTCCGCATGAGGTCGTGTGTGAAGAAGAAGATCGCCGCGTCGGCGACGGGAAGCTTCGCGGCCTCGACCTGAGCTTGGATGAGCTCGACGTTCGTCCATCCGCGCTCGGAGATCCGCTTGGAGGCGACGCCGAGCATGGCACCGCTCGCGTCGACCCCTATCACGCGTCCGTCGCGTCCGACGGCTGCCGTCAGTCGAGGGAACGACGCTCCCGTTCCGCAGCCGACGTCGATCACCACCCGGCCCGGCTCCAGCTCCAACTTGGCCACGGCCTTCTTGCGAACGCCTTCCATGTAGCGGCCAAGCCGGCCGGACTGCAGGCCGAGGTGGTGGTCGTAGTCGACGGCCATCCTGTCGTAGCGCCGCCGTGCCTCGGCGGGATCCGGGCCACCGGTCATCTCGTGACCGCGCGCGCCTCGGGCCTAAAGCTCCGGCTGCCGACGGCGTAGGCGCTTGGTCGCGCCGCTCGCGCGTTTCTTCACCTCGTCGAGCGCGCGTCGAGCCCACGCGTACTGGGTCGCCAGAACGGCCAGCCCGGCGAGGACGACGAGGATGCCCGGGCCCGGGAGGACGAGCAGCACCAGGCCGATGGCGACCAGCGCGAAGCCGACGATGCTCACGGCGATGCGCTTGCCGTTCGCGCCGACCCACCCGATCACGTCCGTAAGGCGTCGAGCCATGAGGCCTATCACCCTACCGTGTACGGTGAGATGTGACGGTCCACACTGAGTCCGTGCAGCCGAACTCGACGATCGAACGTGTACGAGCCTGGCTGGAGTGGCCTGCGGACGCGCTACCGCGGCTGAAGGCGCTCGCCGACTGCGGACCGTTGGCTTCCACCTTCGAGCTGCCCGCGGGAGCCGAGCTGCGAGCACTTCTTGAGCGGTTGGACGTCCCGCCGCACGCCGCCGACGAGATCGAGCAGAGCCTTCCGTCGGCGGATGCACACCCCGAGGCATGGTGGTTGCTCGAGCGTCTGTACCAGCAGTTGACCGAGCGGGACGGCTCGGCCATCGCTCCGCCGTGGCCGGCGCCGCAAGTCACCGACGACCCGCTGACGCTCTACTTCCACCTGTACGTGTTCCTCGCCGCCGCAGCGGGGACCGTCCGAGGCCACCGCGCCCGAGGCATACCGGACGACATCACGTGGTCGACCCTCGAGGACACGGGACTGCAGGTGGCGCATTACCAGACGCGCAACGGGCGTCCCGGATTCGACGGCGCGTTCTGGGTGTGGCCGCACTTCCGCGGCGAGGTCTACAGACTCGGCCGGCTGCAGTACACATTCGGCGCCATCGAGTTCGACCCGGATGAAGGAGACGGCTTTCGACGGGGCGATCCCGCTCTCGAGGTCCACATCCCGGCCGTCGGCCCGATGACACCGGAGGCGTGCGATGATTCCTTCGTCCGGGCGAGAGCGTTCTTCCCGCAACACTTCCCGGATCGGCCGATGCGCATCGCCACGTGCGCGTCGTGGCTTCTCGATCCGCAGCTCGGCGATTACCTCGGCCCGGACACGAACATCATGCGTTTCCAGAGCCGATTCACGCATGCACCGGGACGGCCACGGCCCGGCGACGACGACGTCATCCGTTTCGCCTTCGGCTTCCTGCCCGACTCGATCGATGACCTCCCGCAGCGCACGACGCTCGAGCGCGCGCTCGTCACCCACCTGCGCAGAGGCGGGCACTGGCACTTCCGCCTCGGATGGTTCGGGCTGTAGGCCTGTGAAGTTCCTCACAGAAGGGCACCTACCCGCCCGCCTGGAGGTTTCCTAGGTGTCGTGCATCGATTCTCGGAGTCCCAGGTCAGGCTGACGACGGGGGAGTCCGTGACCATCCGCGCCGTTCGCCCGGAGGACACGGACGCCGTCCGGGCCTTCCTCGAAGGCCTCTCGGACGAGTCACGACGCTTGAGATATCACTCATCTGTTCCCATCGTCCGATGGTGGATGGTCGAAGACGTCACAGCCTCGGACCACGACCAGCGGGAGGCGCTCCTCGCCCTGCGCGGCGACCGCGTGGTCGGTGTCGCCGAGTGGGGACGCGACCCCGATGACGACGGGCGCGCTCACGTGGCGATCTCGGTCGACGAGCAACTCCGACGTCGAGGGTTGGCCCAGATCCTCACCCGCCGCCTCGCTGCGGTCGCACGCCAGCACGGGCTCGAGGAGTTCGTGGCCCACGTCATGCCGATCAACCGCCCCGTCTTCGGGTTGCTCGATCGGGTCGCCCCCATTGGCTCGCGACGATTCGACGGTGACGGCGTCGAGGTGGTCATCCCTCTGCGCCCGCAGATCGCAGCCGGCGCCTAGCGCTCCCGCACGAGGCGTACTGGTAATGCCGCACGGGTACTGACAGGCTCGTGAGGCAGATGGACGACACCGGGCCCGCGGCCGGCCGACCGATGCTCGACGACAGGTTCGAGCTCGTCGAACGTATCGGGTCGGGCGGCATGGCCGACATCTGGCGAGCGCGCGACACGCGACTCGGACGCGACGTGGCCGTGAAGATCCTGGCCGGTCCATCGGCGCGCAACGCTACGATGCGCCGCCGGATCGAACGTGAGGCACGTGCGCTGGCGGCGTTGAGTCACCCGAACATCGTCTCTGTGTACGACTACGGCGAGGCCGAAGGTCCGTCGGGCGACGTGCAGCCGTACGTGGTGATGGAGCTCGTCGATGGTTCGGACCTGCACGCACACATCGACCGCGACGGCGCGCTCGACGCCGACGAGTCGGCGGCGATCCTGCGTGCCGTCCTCGCCGGGGTCGCCTACGCGCACGATTCCGGGATCGTCCACGGCGACCTCAAGCCGGCCAACATCATCCTGGGCCCGAACGGCCCGAAGGTGGGTGACTTCGGTGTCGCGCGCATCCTCGCCGAAGAGACGGGGACGACGACGCTGGCGGCCACACCGAGCTTCGCTGCGCCGGAAGTGCTGCGCGGCGGGCGTCCGACGCAAAGCTCCGACATCTACTCGGCTGGTTGCGTCGCCTTCCAGATGCTCACCGGACGCCCGCCCTACGAAGGTGGCAACGCGTGGGACGTCGCCACGAAGCATCTCGAGGCTCCGATCCCCTCGGTCAGGGACGCGCGCCAAGACGTTTCTCCGGAGCTCGACGGCGTCATCCGGGCCGCCATGGAGAAGGACCCTCGCCGACGGCACACATCGGCGGAAGCATTCGCTGCGGCCATCGACTCCGCGCCGGCGGCGCCGTCGCCGGCGACCATCCCCGTACAGGCTGTCGCCGCACCCAATAGTCCACCGGGAACCGAGGTGCTCACCGGCCGACCCGATCTGGCCGCGGTGGCTCTGCTCGGCCCCCTGGCGCAGTGGGGTGAGCGAGCGCGCGCCCGGATGAGCGGCGGCTGGGCCCGAGCGCAGCGATCACCGAGCCTGCTGTTGCTCGTCCTCGTGACGATCTTCGGCGTCCTCGCACTCGTGTTCTTCGCGACCGGCAACGACGGCGACGAGCTGGCCATCGTGCCGGATATCCGCGGCATGGAGAGTTCGACGGGGGCCGCTCGGCTGCGGACGGCCGGCTTCAAGACGGACATCACGTACCGAGCCGTGACGACGGGTACGCCAGACATCGTTCTGGAGACGATCCCGGCTCAAGGTACCCAGGTCGAGCCGGGTGCCGAGATCCACGTGATCGCCTCGGCCCTCGCACGCACGCCGGCGCCCTCACCCGTGTCCAACAACGACGGCGACCGAGGCCGCGGGCGTGACAACAAGCCGGACAAGGACGACAACTAGCTGCTCTTGAAGTTGCGTCGATAGACCATGTAGTTCGCGCAGATTCGTCAGGATAGGCGGGTGAACGTCGTGCAGCTTGCCCTCGCCTCCGGCGTCGTCGCCCTCGGCTCGCTCGTGCAGGGATCGATCGGGTTCGGTGTGAACGTCGTTGCCGGACCGATCCTCGTCCTCATCGATCCGGGCCTCGTGCCCGGACCGGCGCTGGTGATCGCCTTCGCCTTGACGGTTCTCATCGCGCTGCGCGAGCGAGGGGCGACCGACCTCGGAGGCTTCAGGTGGGTCTTCGTCGGACGAGTACCGGGAACGATCGCCGGTGCCTTCGCGGTCGCAGCGATCCCGCAGGAGGGGGTCGCGATGGCTCTCGCGTCGGTCGTTCTCGTCGCGGTCCTGCTGAGCGTCGCGGGGTGGCGCGTCGCCAGGACCCCTTCGACCCTGGCGGGCGCCGGCGTCCTCTCCGGGTTCATGGGAACCATCTCGTCGGTCGGCGGTCCGCCCATAGCGCTGCTGTACCAGGACGAGCGGGGCAGCGAGGTTCGCGGGACCCTGTCGAGCATCTTCGCCGTGGGGGCGCTCTTCTCGATCCTGGTTCTGGCCTTGGCGGGTGAGTTCGGCTGGCACGAGCTGCGGATATCGCTCGTCCTGCTGCCCGCCGTGGCCGTCGGCTTCGGCATATCTCGGTGGACGGCCGCGGTGCTCGACCGCGGCTTCGTGCGTCCCGCGATCCTGCTGCTGTGTGCGGCGTCGGCCGTCGCCGCGCTCGTGCGTTACGCCCTCTGAGGTATCGCGGCGGCGCGCGACGCGAGCTCCGGAGCCTCCAGACCCGCGGCAACGGCCTCGAAGCCATCGGTTGGACCTTGCCAGCGCAACTCGTCGACGTTGTCGAACAGGACTTCGTCGACGCGCAGTGTGGCGAGGTCCTTGAAGAGCATGGCGAGCTCGCGATTCTCGACGAGGGTCTTCGCCAGGCGATCGAGGCCGCGCACCGACACATCCCACGAGTGCCAGTCGTCGGGGATCGCCTCGATCTGGCCGAAGCGATGCAGGACGGCGGCGGCCGACTTGGGCCCCCAGCCATGCAGGCCCGGGAACCCGTCCGAGCTGTCGCCCGTCAACGCGAGATAGTCGGGGATGGACGCGGGACTCACGCCGAACTTCTTGACGACCCCGGCCTCGTCCCGCATCTCGCGCTTACGCCTGTCGAACTGCACGACGCGCTTGCCCGTCACGCACTGCCCAACGTCCTTGTCGGGCGTGCAGATGAGCACCTGCTCGACGCGCTCGTCGCGCGCCGAGATCGCTGCCGCGGAGGCGAGCGCGTCGTCGGCCTCGACATCGACCATGGGCCAGACGACGACGCCCATGGCCTTCAGAGCGTCCTCGAGCGGATGGAACTGCGAAAGCAGCTCCGGCTCGATTCCGGCGCTGGACTTGTAGCCCGGCCACATGTCGTTGCGGAACGACTCGATGATGTGGTCGGTCGCGACGCCGATGTGCGTCACGCCCCCCTCGAACATCCCGAGCACGGAGTTCAGGACGCCGCGTAGCGCGCCGACCTCGGCGCCATCGGCCGCGCTGTGCCTGGGCACGGCGAAGAAGTGACGGAACAGCTCGTACGTCCCGTCCAGCAGGTGTACGCGCAGCCGCTCTAGTTCAGGAGCGCCTTGATCTCGAGGAACTCCTCGAGACCGTACTTGCCGGCCTCCCGTCCCTTACCCGACTGCTTGTAGCCGCCGAACGGCGCGTTGGGGTTGAAACCACCTTGGTTGATCTGCACCTGCCCGGCCCGGATGCGCTTGGCCACAGCCTTCGCGTGCTCGGTGTCGCCGGAGAACACGGCAGCAGCGAGCCCGTAGATCGTGTCGTTGGCGATCCGGACGGCTTCCTCCTCGTCGTCGTAAGGGATGATCGACAGGACGGGCCCGAAGATCTCCTCGCGCGCGATGGTCATGTCGTTCGAGACGTTGGAGAAGACGGTCGGGCGGATGAAGAAGCCCTTCTCCAGACCGTCGGGCTGTTCCGCGCCCCCGGTCACGAGCGTTGCGCCTTCCTCGATGCCCTTCTGGATGAATCCGCGCACGCGTTCCTGCTGCTGCGCGGACACCAGTGGGCCGAGGCGTGTGTTCGCGTCGAACGGATCGCCGGGCGTGAACGTTTCGGCGACCTGCTTGGCGATGCGCTCGGCGTCTTCGAGCTTGTCCCTCGGAACGAGCATGCGCGTGAGCGCGGTGCACGTCTGTCCCGAGTTCAGGTAGCAGCCGCCGATGCCGGCCGTTACGGCGGCCTCGAGGTCGGCGTCGTCGAGTATCACGTTCGGCGACTTCCCGCCGAGCTCGAGCGCGACGCGCTTCACCATCGGCGCAGCCACCTCGGAGATGCGCCGACCAGCGCGTGTCGAACCCGTGAACGAGATCATGTCGATCTCCGGGTGAGCGACGAGAGCCTCGCCGACCTCGGCCCCCGTCCCGGTGACGAGGTTGAAGACACCGGCCGGAAGTCCCACGTCGTCGATGACCTCGGCGAGGATGAACGCCGAAAGCGGAGCGAGCTCGCTCGGCTTGAGGACGACGGTGCATCCGGCTGCGAGGGCCGGTGCGACCTTGAGAACGACCTGATGGAGCGGGTAGTTCCAGGGTGTGATGCAAGCGACCACGCCTACGGGTTCCTTCACGACTTCCGACGTACCGATCGTCTCGGTGAAGTTGTAGTCGGCGACGACCTGTGAGAAGCCCGCCATGTTCATAACGGGGAGCATGGCCTGAGCGATCTTCGAGATACCCAGGGGCATCCCGTTCTCCTGGGAGATCGTGGTGGCGATCTCGTCGGAGCGGGCCTGTAGTCCTTCGTGTATGCGCTGGAGGAACTTCGCGCGGTCCTCGACCGACGTTCGGCTCCAGCCGTCGAACGCGGCGCGTGCGGCCTTGACCGCTTTGTCGACGTCGGTTGGTGTGCACTGCGGGATCGTGCCCATGACGTCTTCGGTCGTTGCGTGAATGACGTCGATGGTGTCGTTGCCCGACGGTGCGACCCACGCCCCGTCGATGTAGACCTTGTCCCGCTTCTGTACGTCGGCCATGCCGTGACCTCCCGTGTCCCGCGTCTGTTCCCCCTAAGGTATCTCCTCGGACGCTACGGGGGCATACCGAGGCGTGAGCGCGAAAAGGGGCGGGGGTTGACGTTCTGGGTTACCGCTGGTAACGTTACCGCCGGTAACCATGACGACACGCCATAGGTCCCATCGCGAGCGTCACCAGGAGCGCCCGGCCCGCCGGGCCGAAAGCCTGGAGCGGAAGCGTCAGCGGCTCCTGGAGGCGGCGATCGGGGTCCTCCGGCGCGAAGGCCCGGCCGTCTCGATGAGTGAGATCGCCCACGAGGCGGGGGTCACCAAGCCCATCGTCTACCGGGCGTTCGGCGACCGGGAAGGACTCACCCGTGCCATCGCCGACCGCTTCGCCGACGAGCTCGCCCAGAGCCTGCAACGCGCTATAGAGCACGCCCCCAACGACCGCGAACGCGTGAGCGGAGCCATCGATGCCTACCTCGCGTTCATCGAGCGGGAGCCCGCCATCATCCGGTTCCTCATCACGCGCAGCCTCGAGACCGTCGAGGAGTCCGGCGTCGCCACGTCCGGCTTCGTGCGGCGCATGGGTCACCTCATCACACAAGCCATAGGCGAAGCGATGCGCGAGCGGGGTCTGGATTCGGGTATCGCCGAACCCTGGGCATTCTCGATAGTCGGCGCCGTTCACATGGCCGGGGATTGGTGGCTCGAGCGGCGGACGATGCCCCGCGACCAGCTCGTGGAGTGCCTCACGTCGCTCGTGTGGGACGGGATGAAAGCGTATGAGGGGTCGGCCGATCGTGACCTCGCCAAGCTGATCGACACGACGAAAGGACAGATGTGATGGACGCCGCTCAGATGGAGCTGCAGCGGGAGCTCGGCAGCTGGCTACCACTCATCGGACTGCTCGGCGCGTACGTTGCCGTCGTGGTCGGACTCATCGTCAAAGGACGAGGCAGGATGGGCCTGGATCCGAGGCTCTGGGCGATCCGTATCGCCGACTCGCTCGAACGTCTCACGCGCATCCCGGGATGGGCGGCGGCGATGGTCGGCACGGCAACCTTCGGCTTGTTCGTCGCCGGCATCGGGTTCTACAGCGACGTGCGCTGGCACGTCAGCCTCGGCCGCGACGACCAGCTCTTCACCGCGCCGCACAGCGCGATCGTCGTCGGCCTGATGATGATCCTCGGTTCAGCCTTCCTCGGTGAGTTCTTCGCGACGGCGACGAAGGCGAACGTCGGCCTGCGCGTGCTCGGCATGCGCATCCCGTACTCCGCGCTGGCGATGGGCCTCATCGGTGGTTGCGCCCTCGCGGGCTTCCCGATGGACGAGCTCTGGCACCGCCAGTACGGGATCGACGTAACGATGTGGAGCCCGACCCACATGCTGATGATCGTCGGCGCCGCGATAAGCCCTCTCGCTTCGTGGCTCGCACTGGGAGAGGCGGGGGTGCGTCCGGAACGTGGACGGTGGGCGACGGGTGTGCACGTGGCCGTGGGGAGCTTCGCTCTGCTCGGCCTGACGGCCGTTCAGGGCGAGTTCGCGTTCGGTGTGCCGCAGTTCCAGCAGCTCTATCACCCGACGCTGTACGCGCTCGCGGCCGGGTTCGCGTTGACGGCTATCACGCTCGTCACGCGCAGATGGTGGGCCCCCTTGGTCGTGGCTGCCGTCGGTGTTCTCGTCGGCGCAGGTGATCAGTTCGCCAGCACGTCGTCGAGCCAGCCTCGTGCGGCATCGCTCTACGTCGTCGCCGGTCTGGCCGTGGCGTTGGTCGCGAAGCTGACGGGAACCGAGCATCGCTTGCGCTTGGCCGTCGGGTCCGGGATCGCCGTAGGCACGGTCGGCCTTGCCGGAGAGTGGTTATGGAGCCGGGGCGGTCATCAGCCGTGGAACTCGTCGCTGCTGCCGGAAGCGCCGATCTTCGCCGTCGTCGTCGGCATCGCGGCCGCCACGCTCGGCGTCGCGTTCGCAGCGGCCGTGCGGCGCGAGCGGGTCGGCGTTCCGGTGCCGACGGTCGGCCTGGCGGGGATCGTATTGCTCGTCGGTCTCGCACTGCCGCTCCCGCGTCCGGGAACCGATGCACGTGCAGACCTGACGGTGGAACGTGTTGGTGAGGCCGTTCACGTCGAAGCTCGGCTCACGCCGGCCGATGCCGCCGACGACGCGCATTGGTTCCAAACGATCGCGTGGCAGGGCGGCGGGTTCGCGAGCTCGGAGATGGAGCCGACGAGCGAGGCGGGTGTCTACCGCTCGGCCGAGCCGGTGCCCGCGGTGAGGGACTGGAAGACGATGCTCCGGCTCCACCGCGGCGCATCGATGGTCGCGATCCCGATATGGCTGCCCGAGGATCCGGAGATCGGCGCTTCTGAGGTACCCGCGGTGAGCAAGTCCGCGGCTTTCGAGACCGAGCAGCAGTACCTGCTGCGCGAGCAGAAGCCGGGCCCCGCGTGGTTCTCGTTCCTGATCTACGGCGTGCTCGCCGGCATCGCGTGCATGTGGATCGGCGCGCTCGTCTTTGCCGGTCGTTCCGCGATTCGTGAGGAGGAGCAGGCGGCAGAGTTGGCGCGCGTTTGAGGCCTTAGCCCATGCTCGTTGCATGAGCGTGTGGTGGAACGTCGAGCGGCGCGATCGCATAGCGGTCTGCACGTTCACGCGTCCACCGCGCAATTTCATGAGCTTCGCGGCGATGACCGAGCTCGAGAAGACGCTCGACGAGCTGGCAGCGGACGAAAGTGTCTCGATCGTCGTCCTGACCGGCGGCGTGGACGGCTACTTCGTCGCTCACGCCGACCTCGACGACCTGACGAAGATCGGTCGAGGTGAGCCGGTCGAGGGTGATCCTTTGAGCTGGTTCCGGTCGCTCGCCCTTCTCGAGTCCATGCCGCAGCCGGCGGTTGCAGCCATCAACGGGCAAGCTCACGGCGGAGGCAGCGAGATCTCCTGGGCGTGCACGCTGCGACTGCTCGCGAAGTCGGGCCACATGGGTCAGCCCGAGGTCGTCGTAGGCATCATCCCCGGCGCCGGTGGCACGCAACGGCTGCCGAGACTGATCGGCACGGGGCGCGCTGCGGACCTCATCCTGAGCGGACGGATCGTCGGCGCCGACGAGGCGCTGCGGATGGGCCTCGCGAACGCCGTCCTGCCCGATGAGGGGTTCGTCGACCACGTGATCGAATGGCTCCAACCCATGGCGCGCAACCCGAGACCGGCACTCGCGGCCGCGAAGAAGGCGATGGTCGAGGGAGTTCGTTCCTCCTTCGACGACGGATTGCGGCTCGAGGGGCAGCTCTTCGTCCAGCTCCAGACGGGCCCGGAAGCCATCGAGCTCGAGGAGCGGGCCCTGCGGGCCTACCGCGAGGGCCGCGAGTCCGGCCTCTAGGTTTCGACGGCATGGCCGAGATACGTCCCGGGACGCAGCCCGATATGGAGACTCTGAACGAGCTGTACAACCACTACGTCCGGACGTCGGCGTGCACCTTCGACATCGACGAGATCTCGATGGATGCGCGCCTGGCGTGGTTCGAGGAATTCGGTGGCCGGTACAAGCTGCTCGTTGCGGCCGAAGAAGGCCGTGCCGTCGGGTATGCGGTTAGTAAGTACTTCAGGCCGAAACAGGCCTACGAGACGTCCGTCGAAACGAGCGTGTACGTCGCCCACGACAGGCACGGGCGTGGGATCGGCGGAGAGCTGTACGCCGGCCTGTTCGAGGCGCTTGACGGCGAGGACGTCCATCGCGCCTATGCCGGGATCACCGTCCCGAATCCAGCGTCCTTCGTGCTTCACGAGCGCTTCGGTTTCCGCCAAGTTGCGTACTTCACCGAGCAAGGACGAAAGTTCGACAAGTACTGGGACGTGGCCTGGCTTGAAAAGGAGCTGTGACATGCCGCGAGCGTTGATCACCGGATGTTCGACGGGATTCGGCCGGGCAGCGGCGGTCGAATTGACCAAACGAGGCTTCGAGGTCGTCGCGACGGCCCGGCGCCCGGAGACCCTCGAGGGCCTCGACGTCGCCGAGAAGCTGCGCCTGGACGTCGACGACCCGGCGTCGATCACCGAGGCGGTAGCCAAAGCCGGCCAGATCGACGCCCTGGTGAACAACGCGGCCGTCGGGATCCACGGCCCCGTGGAGAGCACTCCGGTAGACGAGGTGCGCAAGATCCTCGAGACAAACGTGCTCGGCTCCCTGCGGATGATCCAGGCCGTTCTGCCGCAGATGCGGGAGCGGGGAAGCGGCGTGATAGTCAACGTGTCCTCGATCGCCGGACGCGTGGCGGCGCCCCTGGGTGGGTTCTACTCCGCCTCCAAGTACGCGCTCGAGGCCATCTCGGAGTCGCTGCACTACGAGGTAGGCCACTTCGGCATCCGTGTGGCGCTCGTCGAGCCGGGTGGTTTCGACACGAGCTTCGGCGACAACAGGCGGATCTTCGCTGTGGACGGTCCGCCCTACGACGAGCTGGATCGGATCTGGGAGAAGTCGCAGACGCGCCTGCAGGGCCCGGCCGGCGAACGCCCGGGTCCCGAGGTGGTCGCGCAGACGATCGCCGACGCCGTCGAGGGCAAGGAGCAGAAGCTGCGCTGGCTCGTCGGCGATGACGCGAAGCTCGTCATGGACGTCCGCAACTCGATGAACGACGAAGACTTCGAAGCGACGATGCGCCAGACCCTCGAGCTCGACTGGTGATCAGTCGGGCTTGAGACCCGCGAAGATCTCGTGGGGCACTTCGAAATCCGACAGCGGGTACGGCAGCGCGAGCGGCTCGAGCCCGGCGCCGGCGATCAGGCGCAGCCACGTGTCGCGCGGGAAGAGGCCGTACGCCCAGACCTCGTGCTCGACGGTTATGTCTTCGCCGTCGCGCATGACGTAGACCATCAGTGTCTGTGCTGCGGTTCCCGACGCCGGCGTGTGCCACTCGAGGTAGCGCATCGCGCGTCCGTCGCCGTCGTGGCCGCCGTGATCGGTCCCCGGCCGGAAATTCTCCGCCGTCTCGTCCGGAACGAACAACGCCAGCCCGCCGGGGGCGACGTGCTCCGCAGCAGTGCCTATCGCGCGCCGCAGGTCGTCCTCTGTGGACATGTACATGACGGCGTCGTGGACGAATACCGCGTCGAATAGCCGGCCCAGACGGAGGTCGCGCATGTCGCCCCGCAGGTGCTCGCACTCGGGGTTGAGCTTCCGGCTGACGTCGAGCATGGCGGGAGACAGGTCGACCAGCGTCATCCGGAAGTGGCTCTTCATATAGCTGGCGTTGTTCCCGCCGCCCGACCCGAGCTCGAGGACGTCCTGCACGTCCCGCCGTGCGTGGGTCTTGATGGCGTCGATGAACACGCCGGCTTCTTCTTCGTAGTCGTCGGGATGGCTGAGGAGCGGCCACCACTCGGCCAGCTCGTCGTACAGCTTGAGGGTCACGGGATGAGCAGCACCCGTCCGAAAGCCTGCCGGCTCTCGATGTACGCGTGTGCCGCCGCGGCGTCCGACAACGGGAACGTCCGGTCGATGGCGACGCGCAGGTCGCCGCGGGCGACGTCGCCGATGATGGTCTCGACTATCGCGTGACCATCGCCGAGCATGAGCTCTGCGCCGAGGAACACACCCGTGAGGGTCAGGTTGCGTTCCATGAGCACCGATGTGTCGAGTGGCCGTCGCCCTTGGGCCATGTCGCCGACCGTGATGCATCGGCCCCGGTAGGCAAGGGACTCGATCGAACCGAGCAGCGTACTGCCGACCGAGTCGACGGCCAGGTCGACGCCCCGTCCATTGGTGAGGCGGCGAGCTTCCTCGACCAGGTCCATCTGGGTGTAGTTGATGCCGTGGTCGAGGCCGAACTCCGTGCGGAGCCGCTCGAGCTTCTCATCCGAGGAAGCCGTCGCCAGCGTCGTCGCCCCCGCGCGCTTCGCCATCTGGACGGCGGCGACACCGACACCGCCGGCGCCGCCTTGGATCAACACGCTCTCACCTTCGGCCAGCCGCCCGAAGGTGTGCAGGCAGGCGTGCGCCGTTCCGTACGCCACGGGGATGCAGGCGCCCACCTCCGTGGTGACCTCGTCGGGCAGCACCCAGGTCGTCTGCCACGGCGCGGCGATCATCTCGGCGTGGGAGCCGAAGAAGTTGCAGGCGACGACCCGCTGGCCGGGCTTGCGCTCGGTGACGTGCTCGCCGACCTCACGGATCGTCCCGGCGCACTGGTAGCCCACGATGTGCGGCTCGGTGGCGAGAGCGCCGCCCCGCCGGTTCCCTATGTCTCCACCTTCGATCGAGATGGCGGCTACATCGATCAGCACGCCGCCCGGCCCGCACTCGGGATCGGGGACGTCCTCGTAGCGGAAGACGTCCGGGGGCCCGGTTTCGTAGTAGACGGCCGCTTTCACAAGGCGACAAGTTTAGGTGCCGGGCCGCACGACATGCGTCATCCAGGTCCCTTCCGATGTTCTGGAACGTCGAGCTATAGTCCAGAAAGAAGTTCTGCGTCGTCGAAGGGAGGCAGTCGGATGGACGAAAGGGCACGAGCCCGGGTGGCGGCACTCACCGGCACAGGATTCGTAGCGCTGGTGGCCGCCATCGGGATCATCAGCGAGCTGAAGGATTTCGACCGAGCCGGTGATCTCGCGCTCGGCGCGAGCAACGAGGTGTTCGGCACGGTCTCGCTGTTCGGGGGCTTCGCGGCCGGTCTGTTCCAATGGTTCGGTTCGACGCTCGCGGCGCGTATCCGTCAGCTCGAGGGAGGATCCGGGCGCCTCGCCGCCGCCGTCAACGGATCAACGGCAGTCATCTCGGGTCTGCTGGCGCTGGGCGTCGGCGTTGGCTTCGCCGCTCGATCGGCGGGTTCGTCCGACCTGGCGGCGTTGATGACGGCGATCTACGACGGCCCGACGTTGCTGTTCCCGGCCGCCGTGTTCCTCGGTGCCGGGTCGATCGTCGTCTTGCGCACGCCTACGGTCCCCTTGTACAGCACGTGGTCCGCTCGGGGGTTCTTCGGGCTCTCGCTCACGTACGGCGCGTTCGCAGGGCTTCAGTTGTTCAAGAACTACGCCTGGATCAACGAGACCGCATACATCTCGTTCGCGATATCGATCCTCATCATCAGCATCATCGGCATCAACCGGTGGGGCGAGATGGACGCCACATCGCCGGTTCAGCGCCGCGCAGCTCCCGAGCCACGCTCGGACGTGGACACGGGCGAAGTGCCCGTCGTGCGGAAGGCGAAACCGAAGGCACGCGCGAGGAAATCCACGACGCGCAAGCGCTGACGCTGCCGCGAAGTTGGTTTCGGGCGCGGGAAGACTTCTTC
>JBOGXL010000286.1:0-3745 GCA_050694575.1 Actinomycetota bacterium
TTCGCGTGGAACTTCGTGCACCGGGGCCTGGTCCCGGACACGGGAGCCGGAACGTGGCTCCTCCCGCGCATCATCGGGCTCACGCCGGCGCTTCGACTGCTCTACTCGGGCGATTTCCTGAGCGCCGAGGAGGCGCTGGCGTTGGGCTACGTGGCGCGTGTCGTCGAGCCCGACGAGCTGCCCGCCGCGGCTCGTGAGGAGGCGTCGCGATACCTCGCCGGGTCCCCGTTCTCACAGCGTCTGATCAAGGACCTCGTCTACCACGGGCTCGAACGCGATCTCGGCGAGCACATGCGCAGCCACGTCGATGCATTGAAGGCGTGCTTCCGGTCCGAGGACCACAGGGAGGGTGTGGCCGCCTTCCTCGAGCGGCGGACCGCACACTTCACGGGTCGCTGACCCCAGTCAGACTGGGACGGATGCAGTGCACCTCGTGCGGGCAGGACAACCGTGACCGCGCGCGTTTCTGCGACGCGTGCGGCTCCCGCCTGACCGCCGAGCAGCCACGGTACGAGCCGCCGCGCGTCTACGTCCGGCCCCCGTCGCACCTCGTCGAGAAGATCCTGAGCACGCGCTCGTCCCTCGAGGGTGAGCGCAAGCAGGTGACGGTGATGTTCGCCGACGTCAAAGGCTCCATGGACATCGCCGAGGACTTCGACCCCGAGGAGTGGCGCACGATACTCGGCCGCTTCTTCGAGATCCTCACCGAAGGCGTGCATCGCTTCGAGGGCACCGTCAACCAGTTCCTCGGCGACGGGATCATGGCGCTCTTCGGAGCGCCGATCTCCCATGAAGACCACGCGCACCGCGCGTGTTACGCGTCCTTGTACCTCACCGAAACCCTGGGTCTTTATGCCCGTGAGCTTCGGCGCGAGCGCGGGCTGAGCTTCTCCGTCCGGATCGGGTTGAACTCCGGTGAGGTGATCGTCGGCGCCGTCGGCGACGACATGCACATGGAGTACACGGCCATCGGCCACACCGTCGGTCTCGCCGCACGCATGGAGCAGCTCGCCGAGCCTGGACGTGTCTACATGACGCACGAGACGTCCGACCTCGTCGAGGGCTTCTTCCGCCTCGAGGACCTCGGAACCTTCGGCATCAAGGGCGTCAGGGACCCGGTGCGGGTCTTCGAGCTCACCGGCGTCGGCGAGCATCGCCGGCGATTCGACGTCGCGCGCGCTCGCGGACTGTCGCGGTTCGTCGGGCGCCGCGAAGAGGTAGCCGTTCTCGAGCGGTCGCTGGAGGAGGCCGAAGCCGGCCGAGGGCAGATCGTCGGCATCGTCGGCGAGGCCGGCGTCGGCAAGAGCCGCCTCTGCTACGAGTTCGTCGAACGCCTGCGTGCGTCGGGGATCAAGGTCTTCGAGGCCCACGGATTGCCGCACGGCCGCACCTTCCCTTTCTTCCCCGTCCTGCAACTCTTCCGGGGGTACTTCGGCATCGACGAGCTCGACGGGCCTGTGGCGGCGCGACAGAAGATCGCCGGCAGCCTTCTGCTCCTCGACGAAGGGTTCCGCGACGACCTCCCGCTCGTCTTCGACTTCCTGGGCGTGCCCGACCCCGACCTGCCGCTGCCGAAGCTCGACCCCGACGCGCGGATGACACGGCTGTCCGGCGTGCTCGGGGATCTCATCCGCGCGCGATCGGATCGTGGTCCGGCGCTTGTCCTCATCGAGGACGTGCAGTGGTTCGACGAAGGCAGCCGAGTCTTCCTCGAGCACCTCGTGGAGTCGGTGCCCGACACTCGCACCCTGCTGCTCGTGAACTTCCGCCCGTCGTACCGTCCGAACTGGACGGCCCGCTCGACGCATCGGCAGCTGAGCCTCGGCCCCCTGGACGCCGATGCCATCGCCGAGCTCCTCGAGGACCGTCTCGGCGGGGATCCCTCTATCACACACCTGCCCGCCTATATCGAGCGACGGACGGGAGGGAACCCCTTCTTCATCGAAGAGGTGATGCACGCGCTCATCGAGTCCGGAGCGCTCGTGGGCGAACGCGGCTCGTACAAGCTCGCGGGCCGCCTCGATGACGCGACGGTTCCGCCCACCGTGCAAGCGGTGGTGGCCGCTCGACTCGACAGGCTCGGTGACCGCGAGAAGTCCGTCCTGCAGATCTCGTCGGTGATCGGTCCTGAGATCCCGCGCGCCATCCTCGAGCGCGTCGCAGGCATCCCGTCCTACGAGCTCGACGCCGCTCTGCGTTCGCTCGTCGACGCTGAGTTCCTCGTCGAGCGCACGCCGTATCCCGAGCCGGAGTACGCCTTCCGGCACCCGCTCACCGAGGAGGTGGCGTACCGGTCGCAGCTCGGGGACCGCCGGCGCCGGGTGCACGCCGAGGTCGCGCGCGCCATCGAGATCGTCTACGGCGACCGGCTCGACGAACGGGCCGCGCTGCTGGCGCACCACTGGGAGCACGCGAGCGAGCGCTTGCCGGCGGCTCGGTGGCACCGACGGGCCGCGGACTGGACGGCGCACAACGACACCGGCGCCGCGTTGCGCCATTGGCGCGCGTTGCGCGATCACACCGGAGCGTTCCCCGCGGACACCGACGCCGAAGGCCTCGCTCTCGCCGCGTGCCTCGGGATTCTCAACCTCGGCCCCCGCCACGGGTTGAGCGAGGGCGAGGCGCAATCGCTCTTCGACGAGGGCCGCACCCTTGCGACGCATCGCAACGACCAGCGGTCGCTCGCCCGGTTGCTGCTCGTGTTCGCACGGTTCCGTGGATTGAGCGGCGACCTCACGCAAGCGATCGACCTCTCCCGTGAAGCGGCCGGGCTCGCCGAACAGGTCGGTCTGCGCGGGCTCCGTCTGGCCGCCGCCGTGAACCTCTCGAGCTGGGCGACGCAGGACGGCGATCTCCGCCGAGCCCTCGAGATCACCGATCGCGGGATCAGAGACCTGCCGACCAATCTCCGGGTGGGAGCCGAGCACCTGGGCTACAGCCCGTACATCTGGCTCGTGATGCACCGCGGACGGGTCCTGACGTACATGGCCGAGACGGACGACGCCTCGACGACGCTCGACCGCGCTCTCGAGCTCGCGCGGGAGCACGGCGAGGACG
Organism: Actinomycetota bacterium; assembly: GCA_050694575.1. Taxonomy (GTDB): domain Bacteria; phylum Actinomycetota; class JAICYB01; order JAICYB01; family JAICYB01; genus JBOGXL01. The sequence goes on from JBOGXL010000286.1 coordinate 3,058, forward strand.
AGGTGCGGTGCTGGGCACATCAGGGCCACGTCGATCTCGCCGTGCTGCGCGACGACGCGATCACCGCGATGGCTCATGCCCGCACGGCCATCGAGATCTCCGAGCCGTCGGGCACGCTCCTCACGTTGTGGAGCTCGTGGTACGCCCTCGGGCGTGCCTACGTGCTCCGCCGCGACTGGGACGAGGCCGTGGAAGCGTTCGACCGGGCCCTGCGCATCATGAGCGAGCGGCACACGGGCCAACATCTCCTTCCGCTCGTGCTCGCGGCGCGCGCCGAAGCGCTCCTCGGACAGAGGGACACCGCCGGCGCCTTGCGCACCGCCGAGGAAGCTCGCGAGGCGGCGGTCCGCGTCGGGTCTCGCCCGGCCTGGATCCCGGCACGCAGCGTTCTCTGTGCGGCGCGGCGCGCCGCCGCGAACACCGACATCGCCCACGAGGAAGCCGATCTCCGGAGCTGTCTCGAGATGATCGAGCAGACCGGTTACGTCTCCCTCGAGCCGGCGATCCGCGTCGAGCTCGCCGAGCTGGCCGCCCTGCGCGGCGATGACTCCGCTCGGTCCCACGAGCTCACCAGAGCGCGCGAGCTTTACGTCGCCTTGGGCGCGACCACCCGAGCGAGCGAACTACCGATCTAGGCGACGAGGTCGCGGACGGATACGAGCTCCACGCCCCGGGTCTCGATCGCCTT
>JBOGXL010000287.1:0-3693 GCA_050694575.1 Actinomycetota bacterium
GGCGGGCACGCGATCGGTGTTGTCGCGAACCAGCCGAGGATCCTCGCCGGCTCTCTCAACGTCAGCGCTTCGGAGAAGGCGGCGCGGTTCATCCGCACGTGTGACGCCTTCAACATCCCCATCGTCACGTTCATGGACGTCCCCGGTTTCCAACCCGGGACGGATCAGGAGTGGGGCGGCATCATCAGGCGGGGAGCCAAGCTCCTCTACGCCTTCACCGAGGCCACCGTGCCGCGGCTTACGGTGGTCACGCGCAAGGCCTACGGCGGCGCCTACGTCGTCATGAACTCCAAGCACATCCGTGCGGACATCTGCTTCGCGTGGCCGACCGCAGAGTTCGCGGTCATGGGAGCCGATGCCGCGGTGCCGATCATCCAGCGCCGGGAGATCGAGGGGGCCGAGGATCCGGCAACGAAGCGCGCGGAGCTCATCGATCAGTACGAGGAGACCTTCCTCAACCCGTGGATCGCCGCCGAGCGCGGCTATATCGACGACGTTATCGAGCCGGCGCAGACGCGGCCGATGCTCATCCGCCACCTCGAGATGTTGCGGACGAAGCGCGAATCGCTCCCGCAACGCAAACACGGCAACATCCCGCTCTAAGCAACTTCGCGCCGCGGGGGGTTCGGGGGGTGCAGCGCGCGAAGCGCGCGTGAGCGCCCCCGATCAACTGGGAGCGCGCGGGAGCGCGCAAGATGCACCCAGCGGAGAGCGCTACTTCTTCGTAGCGAACCCCGGGCAGGTTTTGCAGGGCCCCGTGTGCGTGTGGCCGTCGCGCTCGTGCGGGAAGTCACCGCTGAGGCTGGGATCGTCGGAGACCGTGGCCTCCATCCCGTCCTCCACGAACGCCTTCGGGTTGGTGCGCGGCCACTCGCCCGGCCGGTAGCTCTTGCCGTTGCTGGCCTTGACCATCATCCCGGTCCCTTGTTCACCGCGTTCGTCGGGACCGGAACGGTTCGCGTCGAACCACACCTCGGTGAAGTCCTTGGCCGCCGTGGGGGCGGCGCGCGTGAAGAACACGAGCGGCGCCGCCGGTTTGCCACCCGTCGGTGGGAACTTGAACATCCCTTGCGAGAAGGAGTCGGCGGTCAGGATCGGCCCGGCGAGATGGATGCCGATGAAGAGCGGACCGACCAGAGCCGCATAGATGTTGACGAGCACCCCCTCGTCACCCGGCCGCATCCCGGGCATCCCGTGGTGGAAGGCGCGGTAGCCGCCCGAGTTCCGCACGTTCGCCCACGTGATGAACAGGGGGGACATGCCGAACGCGTTGCTCCACTGCTGACCGTCGTACAGGCGTCCGGCCGTCGTCGTATCGCTGAGCCCGGAACCCGTGACGAACCACTCGGGGAACCATTGCTGCCGCGTCGCCTCGCGTGTGATCAGGATGGGCGACAACGGATCCCACATCGCGATGATCGTCGTTACACCGGCCTGCTTGAACCTCGCGATGACCGTGCTGACGTCGTTCTGGTTGCGGCCGGGGTCGTAGAGGTAGCCCTGCGAGGCAGCGAGTTGAACACCGTACTTGGCCAGCTCCGCCTTGATCTGATCCGCGTAGCGCTTGCCTTCCGGCTCGACCCTGTCGCGCACCCCTTCGAGGAACAGCAGCCCGAACTTCCGCTTCTGGCTCCGATAGTTGCTCAGGGGGCCTGCCCACTGCGCGTTCTTCCCAGCCAATCGCTTCCCAACGAACTCGCCGATGTTGACGGCGTACTCGGTCGCAGTTGGGAGCCCCGTTCCGAAGATGTACGGCGGATTCTCCTTGTAGAAGTCGCTCGTGAGGGAAGACGTGCACATGCAGACAACACCTCGGCGTGCGAGCTCCTGCGCCAGGACCTTCGGTATCAACGCGTCCGGCGTCCCTTCGATGACGGCGAACGCTTTGATGTCCTCGGCGATCCTGATCGCGTCGGCGCGCATGGCCCGGTCGTCCTCGGACGGACCAGATGCCGGGAGGTCCTTGAAGGTCACTTCGCGCCCGTAGGTGATGAGGTGTTGGTTCCCGTAGCGGCGCAGGGCGTCGTATGAACGCTTACGGACGGCGGGATCGTCTGCGAGCTTGTAGGACTCGAGGATCGCCTGAGTCGCGGCATCGACCTGGCCCATCCAACGCACAACGATGACCTTGTCGGGAGCAACGCCGCGAGCCGTGGAACCGCCGTTCGATCCCTCGTAGCGCAGACACGGCGGTGCGTAGATCGAGATCGCGTTCTCGCGCTTGTCGGAGCGGCAATCACCTTCACCGAAGATGACCTTGGCGGCTCCGACGGCACCTCCCGGTGTCAGTGCACCGCCGGCGACGGAAGTGCCGCCGGCCGAAGCACCTCCGCCGGCGGTGAGTCCGCCGTTGGCTCCGCCCGTCACCGTCGAACCCTCCGACAGCTCGGCAGCACTCGTACCGCTTCCCGAAGCCAGCTCGGACGCGGTTCGGTCGGGAGCGTTCCCCGGCAGCGCAGCCAGGATGATGGCGAGGACAACAACTATCCCGAGCGTCACCCCATAACGCTCGAGGAAGTCACGAAACGTCATGTACGGCCCCTCCCGATGCGGTCACGATACCATTCGTCCCCCAAAACAAAGCCCGGGCCGTCCCTTTGGGAGGGGGCACAGGTCGCAGTGGACGAACCTCGCACGTTGACCGACCGCGTCGCTGACATGGTCGAACGGATGACGCAGGAGCGCGACGGCCGTTTCGGGCTAGGCGTTGCGGCAGCGGTTCTCGCGTTATTCGTGTTCGTCGGGATCATCTATCCGGCTCCGCTGCCCGTGCTCGTGCTCGGGGTCATCCTCGGCTCCCTTTCGGCCCTCGTCGCGATGGGTCTCGTCCTCGTCTATCGAGCCAACCGCATAGTGAACTTCGCGCAGGGAGACCTCGGCGGCCTCGCCGCCGTTCTCGCCGCATCGCTCATCGTGGGTCCCAAGTGGGGGTACCTCCCGGCGGCCATCGTGGGCCTCATCACGGCGATCGCCCTCGGCGGAATGACCGAGATCGGCGTCGTCCGACGGTTCGCGAAGGCGCCGCGACTGATCCTGACCGTGGTAACGATCGGCCTCCAGCAGATGTTCGCGGCGGGACAGCTCGCGCTGCCGAGCCTGTTCGACTACGACGTCGCCCCGCAGCCGCCACTCCCCTTCGACTTCCGGCTCGAGTGGTTCCCGGTGACGTTCAACGCCGGCCACCTGATGATCTTCATGGTCGTCCCGATCGTCGGCCTCGGCCTGGCGGCGTTCTTCCGCTACACAGACGTCGGCATCGCCGTGCGGGCGTCCGCCGAATCGGCGGATCGTGCGTCCCTGCTCGGTGTTCCCGTGAAGCGGCTCGGGACGCTCGTCTGGATGCTCGCGGCCGGGATGTCGGGGCTCGGTGTACTGCTCCGCCTGCCGATCCAGGGGGTCTCCATCGGGGACGTTCTCGGGCCGAGCCTGCTCCTGCGGGCTCTGGCCGCCGCCGTCATCGGGCGCATGGAGAGCCTGCCCGTCACCTTCGCCGCCGCTCTCACGCTCGGGATGGTCGAGCAGTCGGTGCTCTTCGCGTCCGGCCGGACGATCATCGTCGATGCCGTCATGTTCTTCGTGATCATCGGCGCCCTGCTCCTGCAACGACGCGGCCGCGGGTCGCGAGCGGAAGAAGCCGGCATCTCGACGTGGACGGCCATCCGCGAGGTGCGTCCGATCCCCCGCGAGCTCGTG
>JBOGXL010000288.1:0-2985 GCA_050694575.1 Actinomycetota bacterium
CTCGCTCAACGCTCGATCGGCATCGGGATCGCTCGGCTCGGTGAAAGTCACGTCGTATCCGATGCGATCGGCTCCCCCACGGGCGATCGCTCGGATGAGGTCGGCATGGACCGACCGATCCCACGGCCAGCGGCCCACCTCCGTGATACTCCGTTCGTCGATTAGGACCACCGCGATCCGAGCATCGGGGTCGCTGGCCGGGAACAGTCGATCGACGATCCCTCGTTGCGGGTCTTCGAACGCGTTGGCGGACAAGCCGACCCAGGCGAGGAGCGTGATCGCTAGGGCGATGAGGACCGAGGAGATTAAAGCGATCCGCCGATGTCGCATCAGTTGGCCGATGCTACCTAGACGAAGTCTCGGAAATCAGGACGAGCAGCCGCTGCCGTTCAGTGCGTCGTCGTACGGAGCAGGCGACGAGCCACTGAGGCGATCCACCGAGTGGAGGACCCAAGTCTGGTTGCCGGGCGCATAGTCGAGATTGGCGACGTGCCACCACTGTCCCGAGCCGCCGGCCGGGGCCTCGAAGCTCGCGCGAAGACCCGAGCTGTCGAACACCTGCACCAGTGCCCGGGAACCCGCGATGTTGCCCCCGACGCCAAGCGGCCGCCGGTAGTCATGGACGGCGTAGCGATAGCTGCCTGTGAACCCCTGGCTGATCGTGATCGTTTCGGGACCACGCCCGTTCGTATCGTCCACGTCGAGGCGCGCGAACGGACATGCGGAGTTGCTGCCCTTCTGGGCGTAGTACACGTGGTACCGCTTCGTGCTCGGGAGCCAAAGGTGCGAGTCGAGGTCCGGTGGTGCCGCGTTCCACGTCAAGACGATCCTCAACTCACTCCCGGAAAGTGTCGGCGACAGATTGACGTCGATCGTCTGGGTCTCGTCAGCCGTCACGGTCACAGAACGCTCCGTCGACGCGAAACCCTCAGCGTTGGCTCGCAGGTTGTATGTGCCAACGCGGACTCCCTCGAAGGCATACGCGCCGTCTGCGGCCGTCGTTGTCGTCACGCCATCCAATTCGATCGTCGCATCCTCGACAGGTTGTGTGTCCGTCGCATTGCGGACCGTCCCAGCCACCCGACCGACCTGGTGAGAAAGGTTGACGTTCTGGGTCGTCTGCGTACCCGGAGCAACCGTGATCGGAACGTCTTCCGTCACGTAGTCCTCGGCCGACGCGCGCACGGTGTACGACCCCCGCGAAACATCAGCGATCGAGTACCGCCCGTCCGCGTCGGTCGTCGTCGAGAGGGTCGTCTCGACCAGCGCAACCGTGGCGCCCGCTATGGGCTCGTCGGAGGCTTGGTCCCGCACGACGCCTGCGACGCTGCCGGGCGCAGGATTCAGGTTCACCGTCGTCTCGTGCGCTCCGTTCGGGGCGACGGCGACCGCCACGTTGTTCGCGATGTGCGTAGGCGACGCGCTCGCGCGCACGATGTGGTCGCCGGGTGGGACGTCGCTGAAGGTGAACTCGCCGCCGGCCGCGATGATCGGTGGGCCGTCGTCGAGCGTCACCGAGGCGCCGTCGATCACGGCACCCGTCCCGGCGTCGCGAACGAAGCCGTGGATGCTGCCCGGCCTCGCGACGAGGGCGAACGACTCGGTCGCCGATCCGTTCGGGCCGAGGCTCACGGCCCGCGGGTCGACCGACTCGTAGTCTGCGTGCGCCACGGAGACCGTGTGCGACCCCGCCTGGACACCCGAGAACGTGTGCGTGCCGTCGGCGCCGGTCGCGGCGGGATCCTCTCCATCGAGGGACACCTGGGCGTCGAGGCTCGTCCCGCCGAAGCCCGTGACCTTCACCGTGATCGAGCCGGTTTTCGGATCCAGGGAGAGCTCGAGTGTCTCGGAGCCGTTCGGCGCGAGGGTGAACGACTGCGCGTCCTCGGACTCGTAGTCCGGATGCGCCGCCGTAACGGTGTGCGTCCCCGCGGCGACGCTCGAGAACGTGACCGACCCGTCCTCACCTATAGCCTCCGGCGTCCCACCGTCGAGACCGACGTTCGCGTTCAGCGGCGTGTCGCCGAACCCGGTGACGTTCACCGTTACGGTGCCCGGCGTGGCGGCCAGCGCGTACGTCCGCTCGACGGTTGCCCCCGGCGCCACGTCGATCGAGTCGCCGGCGGGCTCATAGTCCGGATGCGAGACCGCGACCACATACCCGGCTCCGGGCGCAACATCCTCAAAGGTCACCGTCGCAGTGTCGGACGTCGTCGTCTGCGTCGATCCGTCGAAGGTCACGGCCGCGCCCGCGAGGCCGTTGCCGGCTTCGTCGTGCACGGTAAGAACGACGGTGCCGGGCTTGAGCGTGAGCGTGTACGTGCGCGTCACGTCCTCACCGGGCCCGACGTCCACGGAGTCGGTCTGCGTCTGATGGTCCGCGTGTGAAACCACGAGCGAGTAGTCGTCGCCTGCCGGAACTTCCGAGAAGGTGTACGTCCCGTCTCCGCCGGTGGCGACCGGAGCTGCCCCTCCCAGAGAGACATCGGCATCGAGGGGTCCGGCGGCGCCGTTCACGGTCACCGTGAGCGTCCCGGGCTGGGGCTGAAGACTCAGGTTCGCTTCGCTGCCGGTGTCCTTCGTGACGGTGACGTTGGCCTCGTTGTCTCGATCGAAGTAGCCGTCGGCCGTGGCCTTGACCGTGTAGCTCCCGGGCGCGACTCGGGGGAAGTCGTAGTCGCCGTTGCCATCGGTCGTCGTCTGGAGGTCGGTTGCGACGAGAACCACGCCGGCGCCGGCGATCGGCGCGGCCGCCGGGCGGGCGTCGGTCACCTTCCCGAAGATCTGGCCCGAGGTGCGCTCGAGAGCGAAGTCGAGTGCCGTCGTTGCGTTCGGCGCCACCGTGGCGTCTGCCTCTTCCGTGATGTAGTCGGCGTGCGACGCAGCGACCCTCTTCGGCGTCTCGCTCGCGGCCAGGCCGACCAGCGCGTAGCTCCCATCGGCCGCGGTCGTCGCCTGTCGATCCGTACCCTCGACGGACAAGGC
>JBOGXL010000289.1:0-5753 GCA_050694575.1 Actinomycetota bacterium
GGATCGGCCGGAAGGCCGCCCCTGGACCAGTTGAAGGGCCGGCCGGGGCGCCCGAATGGGGCGGGGGCGCACCGGCCGGTTTCTTTTGTTTAGCCTTTCCTCGCCACATGAGTCGAGACGCGAGTCCCCTCGTCGGACGCCTCATCTTCGTCGTCGGCGCCCGGCGCAGCGGGACGAACTGGTTGCAGCGGATCGTCGGCGCACACCCAGCGGTCGCGAGCATCCCGTCGGAGACGTATCTCTTCTCGCACGGGTTCCCGCCGCTGGTCGAGCGCTTCCACCACAGCGCGCTGGGTTCCGGCCAGACCGGATTCGTGTACATGGATCGCGATGCCATGCTCGACGGGCTTCGTGACTTCGCTGATTCCGTCTTCGAGGGCATGCGCGCCGGGCTCGACCCGGGAGCCGAGCGCATCGTCGAGCGGACACCAGACCACGTGCGCCACCTGGCGCTGATGGGCGAGGTCTATCCGGACGGGAGGTTCCTGCACATCGTGCGCGACGGGCGCGACGTGGCCCGGTCGTTGCGCAGCCAGCCGTGGGGGCCGAGCTCGATCGCTGAGGCGGCCGAGGAGTGGCGATCGGCCATCGAGGCCGCGCGTTCGGCGGCGCCACAGCTCGAGCACTACCTCGAGGTCCGTTACGAGGACTTGCTGGCCGACCCCCGCTCGGGCATCCGCACGGTCCTTGATTGGCTCGGGCTGGCTTCGGACGACGAGACCGTTTCGCAGACCCTCATCGAGGCGCGAGTTCGATTCAACGTCGACCCCCAGGCTCCCGCCGTGGTCGAAGGCAAGTGGCGAAACGAGTTTTCGGCTCAGGACGTGTCCGAGTTCGATCGGATCGGTGGCGCGGTCCTTACCGCGCTGGGGTACGGGGCATCGTCAACAGCGGCCGCGACCACGGTGGACCCGGCACCGGTCGCGCCCGACGAGCCATCGGCGAAGCCCGCGTCGCTTCGGCGGCGTGTCAAGCGGAAGGGACGATCACTCTTGCGGGCACTCGGACGGCGATCTGCCGGACGCGTCCGTCGGGAGCTTCGCCCACGTCAGCGCGAGATGCAGATCGTCGTCGACCGCTTCCTCGCGACGGTTGGGGGGCAGGACTGGGCAGGAGTGCGCGGCATGATGACCGACTCGGCGCACGTCCGGATCGTGGCGGTGGGCAAGACGTGGCAGGGACGAGGAGCCGTGGGCGCCGAGCGGTTGGTCGAGTTCCTCGCGGCCGACACCGCGCTGCGCGGACGACAGGTGTGGGGTGACGTCCACCCGGGCCTCCCGACCTTTACCGTCGTGGTGGCGTACCGGCTCGATGACGGCTCCGAGGCGCATCGTGTGTGGACCCTGACTGTCGAGGGCGAGCGGATCGGGAGAGTGGCGTACTACGGGCTTGCGGCGAGTTCCGGCGCGCCCGCCGATTTGGTGACGACGTGAGCGAGCGGCGGGCGGTGTCCGTCGTCGTCTCGACGTACCAACGTGCGTCGGCTCTTGCAGCGTTGATCGCCGCTCTCGAGCGCCAGACGTATCCGATCGAGGACGTCGAGGTCGTCATCGTCGACAACGGATCCACCGACGGCACGGGCGACGTGTTGAAGGGGCTTGCCCGGAGGTCGACGCTCCACATCCGACCCATCCGCCTGGAGGTCAACGACGGCTCGAGCGGGGGCCGGAACGCCGGCTGGCGGGCGAGCACAGGTCACGTCGTCGCGTTCACCGACGACGACTGCCTGCCCGAGCCGGACTGGCTGAAGGCGGGCTTGGCGGCGATGGACGACGACGTCATTCTCGTCCAGGGGCGCACGGAGCCGCAGCGGAAAGTCCGGGCCCTCGAACGGGGTGCCGGGAGCGCGCGGCCGGACGGCCTGTACCCAACGTGCAACGTCTTCTACCGGGGCCGCGTGCTCGAAGAGACCGGAGGGTTCGATCGCACCGACGGTACACGGCTCGGCTTCCGGCCTGGTTCGTTCGGCAGCGGCTATGGGTTCGGCGAGGACACGCTTTTGGCGTGGCGCGTCGCTCGTGGTCGGAAGGCCGTGTTCGCACCCGACGCCGTCGTCTGGCACGCCGTGACGCAGCCACCGCTACGTGAGTACGTCGCTCGGAACTGGATCGTCGGGAGCTTCCCTGCGCTTGTGCGCGAGGTTCCCGAGCTCCGCGATTTGCTCTTGCGACGCCGGGTGTTCCTCGGCTACCGGCGCCTCCCGCTGTACGCGACGGTCGCTGCTCTGCTCACTCCGTTCAGGTGGATCGCCGCTGCCGGCGCTCTCTGGTGGGTGGTGGCGCGAGCGCTCGATGTGCGACGGCGGGGTGGAGGCAGACGCAGTCAGGTGGTCGCCGTGCCGGTAGAGATGGCGGTCGACGCCGTCAGCGCAGTCGCGCTCGTGCGCGGCTGCGTACGCGCCCGGACGATCGTGATCTGACGTGAAACGACCCAACCTGATCGGTTGGCTCGTTCCGCTCGTCCTGATGGTGACGGCGATCAAGGTGCGCCCGTGGCCATGGCGCCTGGCCGCGTCGCTCGCGGTATGCGCCTTCTGGATACGCGAGTACGTCCGCTACCGACGCGCCGGACTTCGGCGAACCCGGCGAGAGTACGACTGGTTCCGAAGCATCAGCCCCGACGTGTACGCGCGGCACTACAACGAGCGCGTGCCGACGGTCGAGGAGGAGCTCGAGGAGTGGGGGTCGTACCACCGGCACCGTCACGAGATGCGATACGACATCGTGGCGTCGACCGTCCGGCGTCATCTGCCTCCGAGTGGACGCGTTCTCGATGTCGGTTGTGGCGCGGCGGGCGTCGCCGACCGCATCACCGATGTCGATGCTCACTACGTTGGTGTGGACTACGGCGACCCGCACATCCGTTACGCGGCTCGCAAGCACGCCCGCAGCCATGAGCGGCTGCGAACGAGCTTCGCGCGATGCGATGCCGCCGCGCTGCCGCTGAATGGATCGAGCGTCGACGTCGTCGTGATGAGCGAGGTCATCGAGCACCTCGTTCGTCCCGAGCTTGCCATCTGGGAGATCGCTCGCCTGCTGCGGCCGGGAGGCGTGCTGATCCTGACGACGAACAACGCCTCTGAGGTGCCGCTCCGATCGCCCCTCAGCCAGCCGCTGGCGTGGGTCGAGAAGGCCATCGGTGCGCAGGTGCCGGCGCTGATCTCCCATCGCGCGTGGGTGTGGCCGGAGAAGGTAGACCCGGAGCTGCTGCCCGCTGGCTCTGGGGACGTCTACGTGCCCCACACACATCACATCCCGGCCGAGACGAAGCGCATGCTCTGTGCGGCCGGCCTGTCGACGGTGATGTGGTCGACGTTCGAGTTCCCGCCGCCGCACAGCCGCAGCGCGCTCGTGCTCGAGCGCATGGGAAAGGCGGGGCGGCAGGCGGCCGACGTGATCGAAGCGATCGCGCACGCGATCCCGTTCGTGCGACGACTGGGAACCCACCTCTTCCTCGTCGCCCGCAAGACCCGGGATCCCGTCGCGGCGACGCCCCCGTCGGGTGTGTGGCCGGGGCCGTTCTCGGGTGAGGACGGCGAGCTCAGGCGTCTCGATCGAGCTCGCTGGCCGAAGCCTCCGCGATCGCGCTGACCGGAGGCTCACCGTCGTGGAAGCCGGCCGCCGCCGCGTGATGCCACGATTCGAGGCTCACCGCCATCCTGTCGACGTCCAAACGCGCCGCCGTCGACCGGCCGCCTCTCTCGATCTTGCGACGGAGCGCAGCGTCGTTCGCCAGTCGTCTCAGCGCATCGGCCAGCGCGCGCGCATCGCCTCGGGGGACGAGCAGACAGTTCTTCCCGTCGAGGAGGAACTCGGCCGATCCGCCGGTCCCGGTGGCGACCGTCGGCGTCCCGCACGCCATCGCCTCGAGCGGCGCGAGCCCGAACGGCTCCTCCCAGACGACGGGGTGGACGAATACGTCGGCCGCTCGGTAGGTGCCGGCGAGCCGGCCCTGACCGATCTCGCCGACGAATCGGACGCGCTGCTCGAGGCCCAGCTCAGCCGTGAGGCGGCGCAGGCGGTCGACGTACGGCTCGTGAGCGGGCCCGGCGACGTCCAACGTCGCTTCGACGGGCAGGTGCGTGAGCGCTTCGATCGCCACATGAACACCCTTGCGCTCCTCGACGCGTCCGAGCGACAGGATGCGCCAGGACCATGGCGCTTCCTCGTCGCGCGACTCGAATCGCCGGGTGTCGATCCCATGCGGTACTACGGCCGTGCGTCCCAGGATCCACGGCGATCGCTCGAGTGCACGCCGGCGGAGCCAGTCGGAGGCGAAGCAAGCGGCGAACGACCCGGGAACCGGCGCGACCGTCGTCGGTACGCGGGTGAGCTTGCGTGCGAGTCGTCCCAAGCGGGGCCGAGCCGTGAAGAGTCTGGACCACGCATCGACCTTCGGACCGTAGACGAGCCAGTCGTCGCCGATCACGAAGACCATCGGGATCGCGCGTTCCGAGATCGTCTGGAGGAGGCCGAGCGACATCGCACCCATGTGCCAGACGGAAACGACGCCGGGGCGCTGCTCCGCCAGCGCTGCGGCGAGCGCGCGCTGGTTCTGCCGCTCGATCAGCCACCTGGTCGGCAGTGGTGGAGCGAGGATCCTGTGATCGTCCCAGTAGAAACGGAGGTTCCGTCGAACGCGCGTCGTGTCCGTGTCGTCGACGGCGTGGGCCACGGTGTGCGACGTCGTCAGCACTTCGACGTCGTGACCTCGTTCTCGCCAGCGATCCACAACGTCTCGGCAGACGACCTCGTACCCACCGAGATGGTGGGGCGGGTACATCTGGGTCAGGACGAGGATGCGCAGCGTGTCCGTTCGGGGCACGTCAGGGACGAAGCCCCTCGACATACGGGACCTCGAAGACCTTGTCGTGGGCGATGGGGCCGTGCCCGAAGTAGCCCGCCTCACCGAACAGCTCCCCGTGATCCGAAGTCACGATCAGCCATGTGTTCCGGGGGACGAGATCGAACAACTTCTCGAACAGCCCGTCGATGTAGCTCGTTGCGCGGATCTGGCGGTCCCGGAGCTTCAACATGGCGTAGTCGTCGAAGAACGACGGCTCGCTGAGCTCACCCGCCGCAGCTTCTTCGTCGAGCGAGCGCAGGACGCCGTGTGCGCCGGAGATCCGCGGCCAGGACGACGGGTCTTCGTCAGGAAGGGCGTAGGGGTAATGCGTCTCTCCGACGTTCAGCAGGCAGAACGTCGGCCGGTCGCCGAACCGCAGCTTGTCGAGCATGCCGGCCATGTCGTTGTGTGTCGGCATCAGCTCGTAGGAGTCAAAGTCGCGATTGATCGGCGTGTGCTGGTTCAGGACGGGCATCGAAACCATAGCTCGAGTCTCGTAGCCTAGAGAGTGCTTGAGGAAAGTGGGCAGGTAGATCGACGGCAGGAGCTTGCGGAACTCGATCCCCTCGACGCCGAGGCGCTCGCTGTACCGCAGGAAGTCCCGTTTGTAGTACTCGGAGGCGTACACCTGTGTCGGGCTGGAATGCGGGAGGAGGCCCATCATCATGTTGTAGTGCGACGGTGCGGTCCACGACGCGTAGCTCCAGCGTCGCTCGACGCCGCCGATGCGCGCCAGGTGTTTGGGGTTCGCGGCGAGCCAGGAGTCGTAGCGGAGGCTATCGAGCACGATGAGAACGAGATGACGTGCCTCCATCGGCGGTTCGCCGAGGACGTGGCTCGGTGTCTCGTTCGCATGGCGACGTCGTCGTAACATGTTCGGCATTATGACATCGAGGCAACGCGACAGC
>JBOGXL010000290.1:0-4336 GCA_050694575.1 Actinomycetota bacterium
CGGGCTGGAGTTCGGCCGAGGTATTCACAGGCGCGGACCTCCACGCAAGATTCCTGCGCGCTTCCGATCTCCTTCCCCTTTCACCAGATGGCGGCGTGTGGTCTGCCACCAAGAGGTAGCAGCCTGCTGCTGTCGGGCCGCCTGGAAAGCCATCCAGGACTGCCGGTGATCTAGCTTTCGCGCGCCTAGCAGAAACATCCCCGGTAGCCGCGCAGCATCGTCCATCGCCCCGCGATACCTGCACTCGTGACGTTCGGGCTGCATCGGAACTCTTCGAGCCGGTCCAACGCCAACCCGACTTCTGCGAGCGCCGTCACCAGCTCACCGAGCCCCCAGACGAATTCGTACTTCTTCTCGGTGGCATGTCCTCGGTCATCCAAGTGGGCCCGACCCGGCTCTTCGACCTCCGCACGGCCGTGCTGAAAAGTAATTGTCAGTGGCCGACCGAACCTCGGACGGCAGGTTCGCGCTCGCGAACACTCTGCTCACGTTGGTATGTTGGATGCCCCTTACGGGCTGGAGGCCGCTACGCGACGACGAGCTAAGAGCCGGCTCGGCCGGTCTTCGTCTTCGCACGCTGCGGCCCGCCGGTTCCCGCTGCCAGACCGATAGGTCTGGCAGCCTCCGTGCTGTAGCTCCCGGTCCGCTGCGCGTGCGCCGGATGACGGCCACTGCCTTCGCGCGCCGGGGGCTTTCCGATCGGACGAGGCTCCTCATGCTCCGTACCTCTCCCTGCGCGCGCGATCGCGTGGCCCGGAGGCGCGACAGTGACGTTCCCGTCCGCGTCGGATGTTCCGCGCCTCTTGCAGTCCCTAGGCATCAGGCTCGATGTCGATCGACTCGATCAGCATCTGATCGTCGATCCCGAGGTCGTACGAGTCGTGGTCGACGCCGCGAGGCTCGGGGCGTCAGACATTGTCTTTGAGATCGGACCTGGCCCGGGGACCATCACACACGAGTTAGCACGCCAGGCCCGTCGAGTGGTCGCGATCGAAGTCGATCGACGCTTTCGTCCGTTGCTTGATCAGCTGCCAGCGAACGTGGAAGTCCGTTACGCGGACGCTGCGCGGGCCCGTTGGCCACGTTTCGATGCGCTTGTGTGCAACCCGCCGTACGGCTTATTGGACCCAATCGTGCGGCGCTTGTTCAGAGTTCGGCCGTTCCGAGCGGTCTTCCTCGTTGGTTCGACCACGAGCCGAGCGCTCGTCGCGCTTCCGGGAACGCGGCAGTTCACGCGACTGAGCTTGATCGTCCAAGCCTCATTCGAGGTTGAGGTCGTCGCCGATGTGCCGTCAGACGTCTTTGTTCCGCGGCCACGTGCGATCTCGCACATCATTCGGCTCGTGCCTCGCGCCGGCCGCACTCAGCTGTGGGAGCTTGCGAACGCCGTCGTGCGCGTACCTCGTGCGAGAGTGAACGACGTCGTGTGGCGAGCAGGCCGCGGCGATCTGCGCGAGGCGCTTCGCGCGCGCAACATCCTCCAGCGTCGGCTTCAAGTCTTGTCCAACGCTGAGCTCTCAGCGATTGCGGCCGCGTTCATCGCTGAGGATCTTTGAGTGACCCGCTCTGGTTGTCCACGCTTCGACGTCGAGCACTGGGTCGCAGAGCGCGGGCCTACGAAGGGCTGCGACAGCAATGGCCGGAAACATGCAAGGTTCGAGCGGCGATTGACGTCACTCACGCGTCTGCTCGTGCCGTCCTATTGCCTCCCACTGTGCGGGCAAGAGGTCGACCCCGAAATGCTCGTGTAGAGCTCGCATGTCGTGCACGTCGCTCTCCTTGAGCTTGTAACCCGCGTGACAGAGGACTTGCACCTCGGGCGTTAAGCACCGCACGGCACGGCCGCCGATGCTTCCAGTACCGGTGAAGCCCCGCGCGGGATACGGCCACTCCCGGCCGCCCTCGGTCTTCTGGACCCCGTTCCCCTGTTTGTCGAACCGCACGGGGTGGACATCGATGCGGCGGTCGTCAGCTGCGCTGAGGACGAAGACCTCGGGCGAATCCGGCCAGGTCCTGATCTCGGTGTAGCCGAGGTTGGCCAGGACGACGACGAGCCGTGGAGCGTCGTTGACACCGATGACGACGTCAAGGTCATTGTGCTGGCGTGTCTGCTCCGCAAGGACGGCGTCCACGCCCCATCCTCCGTCGACCCAGACCTCGACGCCGCCCTGCTCCAGCACGTCGATGACCTCGACCACGTCCTCTGCCCGCATCGTCATAGGCGGCCAACTTACAAGGGCGTTCCGCGCGGAGGTCGCCGTCGCCTCCTGGCGGCGACGCGGGCGCGTAGACGACCGATCCGAGCGTCACCGGGCCGCCTGGTCTCAATCCAGGACTACCGCTGAGAGGACTGCTCAGTTGCGAGCTCGCCCTCCCGGACGGCCTGACCGAGAAGCGCAAACGCCTTCGAGCACAGATGGTCCGTCACCAGCTCGGGTAGGAACGCCCGCAACCCCGCGAGCCCGTCGGCCAGGACCTGCATGATCAACACGATCTCGAGCCCCGACATGCCGAGAGCCCAGTCTCGCTCGGTCGCCCGTTGCTCAACAAAGCTCGCCGCCTGCGTGTAGAACTCGCGCATCCTCGACGCAGCGAGTTCTCGCGCTCTGCGGTTCCGCAGCGCGAAGGCCCGGACCTCCAGTGAAAGCGCCCTCTGGCGCGGTGTCGCTTCGGGCACCGCGCCCGCGCCGAACCGTGCAAGTCTGTCCTCCATGCTGAGCGATTCGTCATCGAACACGGATGTGTCAGGTACGCGGGCCTCCTCTCGGCTCAGAAGCAAGAGAAAGAGATCCTCCTTGCTCTGGAAGTTCGAGTAGACAGCGCCCTTGGAGTAGCCGGCCTCCTCGGCGATCTCTTCAAGTGAGACAGCGGAGAATCCGCCGCGCTCGAAGAGCCGGTAGGCCGCTTCGATCAGTCGGGTCTTCGTGCGCTCCCGCATCTCGGCTCGGGTAAGCCGCTTCCTCGCCAATGTCATCCTCCTCTTGATGTTACTGATGGTATCCACATACCATTGGGATGCCAATGACCTCTGAGGGCTTCATGGCGTGAGCCGCGTCCGGGACTACGTCCGTCTGGTGAGAGCGGCTCGTACGCTCATGAAACTCAGACGCCCCGAGGGTCGCGCCAACCCGTACCCGCTCCTGGAGCGGGTACGGCGGAGGGCACCGGTCATCTTCGTCCCGAAGCACAACTGGATCGTGACGCGGTACGCCGAGGCCTCCGCGGTCCTCCGCGACCCTCGATTCTCCAGCGACCAGTCCACGCGGCACTTGCGGCCGGGTTGGGACGAGTCCTGGCATGAGTTCACCGAGAAGTACCCGGAGTGTCCTGTGAGGCTGACCAACACGATGATGTTCAAGGACGGCGCCGACCACGAACGACTACGTGGCCTCGTGAGCAAGGTGTTCACGCCGCGCGTGATAGGGGGCCTCCGTGACCGGGTCCAAGCCTTGGCGAACGAACTGCTCGACTCCGCCGAGGCACGCGGCCACATGGATCTGATCGCGGACTACGCTTATTCGCTCCCCGTCACGATCATCTGCGAGCTCCTCGGCGTTCCCGTCGAGGATCGCGCTGACTTCCGACAGTGGACGGCACAGGCGGCGCGGTCGCTCGATCCCGCCAGGAATGAGGAGGAGGCGGACGAGATGATCCGAGCCGGCCGCGACGCCGCGAAGAAGTTCGGCTCGTACTTCACGAACATCGTCCAGGGCCGGAGGTCACACCCGCAGGATGATCTTGTGACAGCTTTGATCAATGCACAGGAGGGTGAAGATCGGCTCGCCACTGACGAGTTGCTCTCGACGTTCGTGCTGCTGCTCGTAGCTGGGCACGAGACGACGACGAACCTGATTGGAAACGGTGTCCTGGCTTTGCTGCGCAACCCGGCGGAGCTTGAGACGCTCCGAGCAGATCTCGGGTCCGAGCCCATGAGACTCGCGGTGGAGGAACTCCTGCGTTATGAGCCTCCGGTTGCCGGGGTGGTACGCATCGCATCCGACGACGTCCCCTTCGCCGGGACGGTTATCCCTAAAGGGCACGACGTCATTGTCCTCATCGCGGCCGCGAACCGTGACCCTGCTCAGTTCCCAGACCCGGATCGCCTCGACATCCGCCGATCGGACAACCGCCACCTCACGTTCAGTGGCGGGCCCCATTTCTGCTTGGGAGCTCCTCTAGCTCGGCTCGAAGGGCAGATCGCAATCGCGACTTTGCTTCGACGCTTCCCGTCGATCGAGCTGAAGACGGACGAGCCCGAATGGCGAGAGACGTTCACCTTGCGCGCCCTGAAGCAATTGCCGCTGTCGCTGACCACCAGTTGATCGTCAACTTGACG
>JBOGXL010000291.1:0-5374 GCA_050694575.1 Actinomycetota bacterium
CAGCACCAGGCGGCCGACATCGGCTTCGCGGGATGTCGCGTGAAGGTGGCCGGACAGGTGCGGGAGGGCTACCAGCTCTTCGTCGGTGGACGGCTCGGACGGCGCGTGCGCATGGCCGATCGCATCGGCCGCTTCGACGCCGCGGCCTCCGAGGACGTCGTCGGACATCTCGTCGAGCTCTACGTCGCCGAGCGTCGCGACGGCGAGGAGTTCGCCGATGTCGTCGAGCGGATCGGTCCCGGCGCGGTCGCGAGCTACCTCGCCGGAAAGCTCGAGGATTACTTCGTTGCCTCCCGTGCCGACGAGCCGGAGAGCGCGGCCTGATGCGACTGGCCGATGTTCGCCGGGCCGGACACGTCCCTTCACTGGTGGCCGGGCTTCTCCATTTCGAAGTGAGCTTCATGTGCTGGGTGCTCATCGGCGCCCTGGGTATCGCCATCGCCTCCGACCTCGGCTTGGCCCCCTGGGCCAAAGGGCTGGCCGTGGGCATGCCGCTCGTGGCGGGCTCAGTGTTCCGGCTGGTGGTCGGACCGGCTGCGGACCGTCGCGGCCCCCGCCCGGTCGGCGCCGCGACGCTCGTGTTGACGGCGATCGCCGCACTGTGGGGGTGGCTGTCGGCGCAGTCGCTCGGAGAGCTCCTCTTGGTAGGGCTCGTCCTGGGTGTGGCCGGGTCGAGCTTCGCCGTTGCGCTCCCGCTCGCCGGCCGCGCCTTCGAGCCACGCTACCGCGGGCTGGCCATGGGCATCGCCGGCGCCGGCAACAGCGGGACGGTCATCGCCGCGCTCGTGGCTCCGAGACTGGCGGCGAAGGTCGGATGGCACGCCGTCATGGGTCTGGCCGCCCTGCCCGTCGTCGCGGTGCTCGCGGCTTTTCTCCTGCTGACGAAGAACACACCGGCCGCTGAATCGGAAGCGTCCCAGCCGCTGCGCCGTGTGTGGACCTCCCCCGACGCACGGTCGCTGAGCCTGATCTACCTGGTGAGCTTCGGCGGCTTCGTGGGCATGGTGAGCTTCCTCCCGATCCTGTTGCGCGACATCTACGGCGTGAGCGTGACGTGGGCGGCGACGGCGACGGCGATCTGCGCGGGCGCGGGAAGCTTCCTGCGCCCCGTCGGGGGCCACTTGGCCGACCGCCTCGGCGGCGAGCGTGTCCTCCCGACCGTCTTCGCGGTCGCCGCCACGGCCATGCTCGGCGTCGCCGGACGTCCTACACCCGTTGCCGCCGTTGCCTTGCTTACGGTAACCGTTGGTGCGCTTGGTGCCGGCAACGGCGCTGTGTTCCAGATCGTCCCGCGGCTGTTCCCGCAGCAGATGGGCGCGGTGACCGGACTCGTCGGCGCGGCCGGCGGGCTGGGCGGCTTTGCGCTTCCCTTCGGGTTGGGCGTGATGCGCAGCTGGACGGGCTCGTACGCCGCGGGCCTCGCCACCTTCGCGGTCGCTTGCTTGTTCGCTTGCGCCGCGCTCGGCCAGGCTTCGCGTCGCTGGCGGGTCATCGGTTCAGAGCTCGCGGCCGAGGCGGCGTGAGGCCGTCCGACGCGCGTCCGCTCGCCGAGCGCGTGCAGCGCATCGTGGACGGTGAGGTGCCGATCCTTCACCTCGAGCCTGCGATCCCGACGGGAACGTGGAGCGTTCACGTCGACGGACTGGTCGAGACACCGCTCTGCCTCGAGATGGACGATGTGCGCGGCCTCGACGGGATCACACGGTGGGTCGACCTGCACTGCGTGTGGGGCTGGTCGCGTCCGGACAATCGGTGGGAAGGGATCCACCTGAACGCCCTCACGTCCAGAGCCGTGCCGTTGCCCGAGGCCGCCTACGTTCTCGTGACCGCGCGCGAAAGTCCCTACGCTTCGTGCGTGACCATCGAGGAAGCCCGCGACGGGATCCTCGCATGGAGGCTTGACGGGAAAGACCTGACACCGGAGCGAGGGTGGCCGCTGCGGTTCGTGACCCCCGCGTACAAGTGGGCGTACAAGAGCGTCAAGTGGGTCGAGCGCATCACGTTCCTGGACGAGTTCCGTCCGGGCTTCTGGGAGGAGCGCGTCGGCGATCCTAAAGGGGGCGTGCCGTGGGATGTGCTCGAGCGCTTTCAAGGCCAGGCCGAGGCGTGGCGGCGGTCGCGGAGATGAGGACCCCGAGCGCCGCCCGCGACACCTACCTCACGCTCGAGGATCTGCTCGCGCAACGAAGCGTCCCCAAGCGCGACTGCCGAACATGTCCGAAGTACGTCCCCGACGCCGACGGGTTCGACTGCGGCTGGTGCGAAGCTCACAACATGTGGGTGAAGCTCTACCAGTCTCCGGAGCGATGGCACTCCCAGTGCCAGTTCCGCTTCCTCCGGGCCGAGCGCGCAGTCGTTCGCTGATCAAGAACCTCTCCTCCTTTTCGCGCTGTATGAGTAGATTTAGCGCCAGGAGGATCCGAGGTGACGAAGACGCGGTTGGAAGCGTTCAGCGACGCCGTCATCGCGATCATCATGACGATCATGGTCCTCGAGCTGCGCATCCCGCACGAGGCCGAGTGGGGCGCGCTTCGCCCGCTGGTCCCCACGTTTCTAACGTACCTGCTGAGCTTCGTCTTCCTCGGGATCTACTGGAGCAACCATCACCACCTGATCCACACGGTGAGGCGAGTGAACGGCAAGATCCTGTGGGCCAACCTCCATCTCCTTTTCTGGCTTTCGCTGACACCCTTCGTCACCGGCTGGATGGGCGAGAACGAGTTCGCTTCGGTACCCACGGCGGCGTACGGGGTCGTCATGCTTGCCGCCGCGATCGCCTATTACATCCTCCAGACGATGATCCTTTCGACCCACGATCCGGACTCGCGCCTGCGTGCCGCGCTGGGCAGGAACGTGAAGGGCAAGATCTCCCCCGCGTGCTACGCGGCGGCGATCCCGCTCGCGTTCGTGAACCGCTGGGTCGCGGTGGGGCTCTACGTGTTCGTCGCGTTGATGTGGCTCGTGCCAGACCGGCGGATCGAGTCGATCGTCGGAGACATCGCCTCCGCTCCCACCCGGACGTAGCGTTGGATCGCCGCATCGAGGTACCGATGCTCCGGATCGACGGTCGCATGCCGCTCGACGAGCAGCGAGTTGCGGCCGAGCTGCTCGTGGATCTCGCCACCGAGCCACCCGACGTCGACTACCGGTCACAGGATGCGGGCGGCGTGCCGTGCTTGTGGGCCGAGCCGGCCGGCGCGGGCGCCGGTGTCGTCCAGTACCTGCACGGCGGCTACGCCATGTGCTCGCTCGAAAGCCACCGCCGCCTGGCCGGCCACGTCGCGCGCGCGTGTGGTGCGCGCATCCTGCTCGTCGGCTACCGACTCGCGCCCGAGCACGAGTTTCCGGCGGCGGTGGATGACAGCGTGGCCGTCTACCGATGGTTGCGGGCGTCCGAGCACCCGCCGCCGGCGATCGCACTCGCCGGAGAGTCGGCCGGGGGCGGGATCGTCGTGGCGACGATGCTGGCGCTGCGCGAGGCCGGCGTGCCACTGCCCGCAGCCGCGGCGGTGATGTCACCGTGGGTCGACCTAACCGTTTCCGGGGCGTCGATGACGACCAACGCCACATCAGATCTCTTCGTCCACGCCGACGGACTGCGCGCCCTGGCGAAGCACGTGATCGGCGACGGCGACCCCCGGCAACCGCTGGCCTCGCCGCTCTTCGCCGAGCTCGAGGGCCTGCCCGAGCTGTTCATCCAGGTCGCGGGCGACGAGGTGTTGCTCGACGACGCCCGCCGACTGGCCGACGCCGCCCGCGGGGCCGGCGTCGGAGTGACCTACGAGTGCATAGAAGGTATGCAGCACGCGTTCCAGCTGGCCGCCGGCAACCTGCCCGCGTCCGACCAAGCGCTTCG
The DNA here is from genome assembly GCA_050694575.1 of Actinomycetota bacterium. Classification (GTDB taxonomy): domain Bacteria; phylum Actinomycetota; class JAICYB01; order JAICYB01; family JAICYB01; genus JBOGXL01. The sequence continues at coordinate 3,857 of JBOGXL010000291.1, forward strand.
TCGCTTCGGCGAGTTTTTGAGACCGAAGCTGGGTTGACGACCGACCGACCGGTCGAGTAAAGTCAACCGGTCGGTCGGGAGGATGACACTCTGTGACAAGCTCCGCAGTCGGCAAGGCGCCCGCGAGTGACTCGCGCGAACGGATCATCGACGTCGCCGAGGACCTCTTTTCGCGCAGCGGCTACGGTGGCACGGCTCTCGCCGACGTCGCCCAGGGGGCCGGGCTCTCGAAGGCCTCCCTCTTCCACCACTTCGCTTCGAAGGCGCAGCTGTATTGCGCCGTGATGGAGCGGATCCTGACGAACCTCGAGACGCAGCTCACCCGCGCGCTCGCCCGCGGCGGACGGCCTACCGAACGGCTCGACCGGTGGATCGACACGGTCCTGGACGTCCTCGCCGCCAACCCCAGTCACCCGGGGCTGCTCCTGCGCGTCCTCGTCGACGACGCCGAGCTACCGGCCGGGCTTCCCGAAGGCAAGGCGGCCAACGACGCCATGCGGCGCATCGGCGCTACCGCCGTGGCTCTGCTGCGTGAGGGCATGGACGCGGGCGAGCTTCGCCGCGCGAGCGCGGCCCACACCTTGCAGACGCTCATCGGCGCAACCGTTCACCCCCTGGCGACGGGGCGGTTCGGCGAGGAGCTTCTGGGCAGGCCCGTGCTCGCACCGAGCGAGGTTCGCCGACGCAAGACCGAAGTCAAGGCGCTGCTGCGCGACGGGCTGCACGCCCCGCGAACGCCGCACGCCCCGCGAGCACCGCACGCGCAGCGAACAAAGGAGGGAAAGCGATGAAGTTTGGCATCTTCTACGAGCACCAGCTCCCACGTCCGTGGGACCTCCACAGCGAGTACCGCCTCTTCCACGAGTCGCTCGAGCAGATCGAGCTCGCCGACAACCTCGGCTTCGACTACGCGTGGGAGGTCGAGCACCACTTCCTCGAGGAGTACTCGCACTCCTCGGCCCCCGAGGTGTTCCTCGGCGCGGCGAGCCAGCGCACGAAGAACATCCGTCTCGGGCACGGCGTCATCCAGCTCACGACCAACCACCCGGCCCGAGTCGCGGAACGTGTGTCGACGCTCGATCTCCTCAGCCACGGACGAGTCGAGCTCGGAATAGGCGAGAGCGCGACTACGGCCGAGCTGCACCCGTTCGGGCGCCGCTTCCGCGACAAGCGCCGGGTCTGGGAGGACGCGGTTCGCGCAGTGATCCCCATGTTCGGCGACGCTCCGGTCGAGTACCACGGCGAGTTCTTCGACTTTCCGTTGCGCAACGTTCTGCCCAAGCCGTTTCAGAAGCCGCACCCGCCGCTGTGGGTAGCGTGCTCGCAGCGCGACACCATCGAGGCCGCGGGGCAGTGGGGGATGGGAGCGCTCGGCTTCCAGTTCGTGAGCGCCGACGAGGCCAACGCTTGGGTGCACGCGTACTACAACGCCTTCACGAAGCGCCAGCAGAAGCTCGCCGACTACCAGACCAACCCGAACATCGCCGTCGTGTCGGGCTTCATGTGCTGCGAGACCGA
>JBOGXL010000292.1:0-3517 GCA_050694575.1 Actinomycetota bacterium
GGGTGAGGATCGAAGGGAACCGCGTTGAAGTTGAGCTCGAGTCCCGCGCGGTCGAGCGCTTTCGCGGCCGGCTTGCCGCGGATCTTCATGCTCTGCAGATCGATGAGGATGAGGTGGTTGTCCGTCCCGCCGGATACGAGGTCGAACCCGCGCGCGATCAGCTCCTCGGCGAGCACCTTCGCGTTGGCGACCACGTTGTGAATGTAGGTACGGAACTCCGGCTGCGCCGCCTCACGCAGCGCAACGGCGATCGCCGCCGTCGTGTGGTTGTGGGGGCCGCCCTGTAAGCCGGGGAGTATCGCCGAGTCGATCTTCTTCGCGTGCTCTGCGGTCGAGAGGATCATCGCCCCGCGCGGCCCCCGCAGCGTCTTGTGCGTGGTCGTCGTGATGACGGGCGCATGTCCTACGGGCGTCGGGTGCGCGCCCCCCACCACGAGCCCGGCGATGTGCGCGATGTCGGCGAGGAGGATCGCTTCGACCTCCGCGGCGATCGTCGCGAAGCCTTCGAAGTCGATGATGCGTGGGATCGCGGTGCCGCCGCAGACGATGACCTTCGGACGCTCGGCGAGGGCGAGGTCGCGGACCTCGTCGAGATCCACCCGTCCGGTGTCGGACCGGACGCCGTACTGGACAGGACGCAGCCATCTGCCCGACAACGTCGGTGCGGCTCCGTGCGTGAGGTGTCCGCCCATGGGCAGCGCCATGCCCATGAGCGTGTCGCCGGGCTTGAGCAGCGCGAAGTACACGGCGAGGTTCGCCGGTGAGCCCGAATACGGCTGGACGTTGGCGTGTTCGACGCCGAACAGGGCCTTCGCTCGCTCGATGGCGATCGTCTCGACCTGATCGATGATCTGCTGGCCCTCGTAGTACCGGCGGCCCGGGTACCCCTCCGAGTACTTGTTCGTAAGGACGGAAGCCGTGGCTTCGAGCACGGCCTTGGAGACGTAGTTCTCCGAGGGGATGAGGCGGATCTTCTGCGCCTGCCGGACGGCCTCCGCGCCGATGAGCTGCGCGATCTCCGGGTCCGACCCGGCCAGGACGGTATCGGGGTCGATGGCTGTTGCCTCCAGGACCATTGGGCGCCTTTCGTGCTCGTTCGCCGGACCGCCGAGGCGCCCAGGCGTTCGGCCGGCGGTCGTCGTCGCTCCCCGGTGGTTAGGCCCACCTCGTGTACGCCAGTCGCGACCGTCCGAGCGTATGTGATGCATGTCACACCCGCAACGGGTGCCGACCCCGCTCGGACTGGGACGGACGCCACCCCGTGGGCGTGACGCTTCCGGCGGTGGGGCCGGGCCGCGACTCCTACGCTTTGCCCAGATCCGAAACATCAACCAAGGAGAGAGCGATGGCCAAGACGATCAAGCTGGCGCTGGCGGCGGGTATCGCGGCGGTGGCCCTGGGGGGACTGGCTCCGGCGGCGACGGCGTCGGATTGCGCGGGCGACGCACCGTCCAGGCAGGTGTGCCACGTCCTCGAGGCCAAGGACCACGTCGGCCGGGCGATCCACAACCTTCTCAACCCTCGTTGAGATCGATATAGGGCGTTAGCTTTCCCTGCAACGCCAGGAAACAGGGAGTGAGGGAGACCTCGCTCCCTGTTCCTTGCTTCACGTCGGCACACGTGCCTAGGTTTGCGGGACATGGAGCGGCCCCGTAAAGTCGCCTGGTTCCCGTGGCCACCCTCGCTCAACTCCTGACCGCCCGGCGGCGGCTTCCGCTCAGTGTGGCCGTCGCGATGGTCGTCGTCGCGGCAGCACTGACGGGGGTCCTCGTGAAGGCCCGCGACCCGGCGATCGTGATCGGGCGGGTCCGGGAGACGCCCGTGTCGACCAAGGCGATCGATACCACCGAGGTGCCGGTGCCCGCGGGGTTCCGCCCCAACGCGCTGCTCGGCTCGGCCGGACGGGGACCGGGAGGACCGCTGGCCTTCCGAGGTGCCGTGAACGTCCCCGACGACCTCCTGTTCTTCCTGGTGATCGGCAGCGACGCCCGGCCCGGACAAGACCTCACGCGCACACGCGCCGACTCCATCCACATCGCAGCCGTGGACCCCGTCACCCGCAAGGGGACGATCCTCGGGCTACCGCGAGATTCGTACGTGAACGTCCCCGGTTACGGACAACGCAAGATCAACGCGGCCCTCGTGCTCGGGGGCCCGGAGCTTCTCGTCCGCACGCTGCGTGAGCTGACGGGGCTCCCGGTCTCGTACTACGCGGTCACGGCGTTCGAGGGCATCACGCGCATCGTCGACGACTTGGGCGGCGTCGACATCAACGTCCCATACCGCATGGACGACCGCTACTCAGGTGCGCGCTTCGAGCCGGGCTGGCACCACATGGACGGCAACCAGGTGCTCGCCTTCAGCCGAGCCCGTCATGGCGTGCCGGGAGGTGACTTTGGCCGATCCGAGAACCACGGCCGGGTCATCCTGCATTCGCTGGAGAAGCTGCGGGCGGAGACCAGCAATGAGTCGGGCATCCGCCGCTGGCTCGGGATCCTCTACAAGCACGCGCGCATGGACATGTCGCTGGAGGACGCCGTCGAGTTCGGCGTCCTGGCCCGCCAGATCGCGCCGGCGAACCTCCGCAACGTCGTGGCGTCCGGCAGCGCGGAGACGAGGGACGGCCAGAGTGTAGTGGTGCTCGACGACCGGGCCTTCGAGCTTTTCCGCGACATGGGAGCCGACGCTATCGCCGACGGCAGGATGCAGCGCCAGACGCCACCACCGACGGCCGAGCCTTCACCGAGGGGGACGCCGAAGCCGTCGCCGAGGTCGTCGCCGACACCGCGGCCGCTGCCGACGCTGCCGTTCCCGCCCGAATAGTCCGCTCAGCCGTAGCCGGGCCGCAGCTCGACCGAGGTGCGGCGGACGATGGTCCGGTCATCGACCTCGATCTCGATGCGCACGGTCGCCTTCGGTGGGTTCTCGCCGAGCCAACGGCCGTCGCGCACGGTGCGACCGTCCAGTGACAGCGGTCCGTCCAACACACCCGCCGGTTGGAGGATGCCTTCCCAGAACGTGCCGAGAGGCTCGTCGCCTCGCGCTCGGGCTCCCATCTCGAAGTCGAGGTCGCCGATGCTCGCGGCGACGTTTCGCACCGGTACGGAGAGAAGGACGGCGAGCTTCACGCGGTCGCACGAGATGTCGTTGCCGATGGGGCATGCGACGCCGATGTAGGGGTCTCGCGCGAACGTCACCTCGGCCGGCATTGGAGTGGCGGTCGACGCGGCGCTGCGCTCCCAGGACTTCCACGGCCGCAACGAAGCGACGGTCGCGGCGATCAGCAACACGAGCGCCGTTGCGACGAGCCAAGGACCGCGCCTGGGACTCACGGTTAGCACCGTAACGGATACGTTCGTAACCCACCATGACGAGGCCACGTCGGGCTCTGCGATGACGGTCGGGCTGCTGCGTGCCGATGCCGTCATCGTCGGCGGTGGTCTGGCCGGCCTGTGGGCGGGTTTGCATCTGCCGCCGGACTGGGAAGTGCTCGTCGTCGACAAGGGGACGGGCCCGG
>JBOGXL010000293.1:0-2068 GCA_050694575.1 Actinomycetota bacterium
CGGCCGCCTCCTCGGGCGGAAGGTCGTAGATGTTCTTGTCCACGGCCTCGCCGGGGTCGATCTTGTTCATGATCCCGTCGATGCCGGCCATGAGCATCGCCGCGAAGGCGAGGTAGGGGTTGGCCGAGGGGTCCGGCGGACGGAACTCCAGGCGCTTGGCTTTCTCCGACTTCGAGTACACCGGGATCCGGACGCACGCCGACCGGTTGCGCTGGCTGTACACGAGGTTGACCGGTGCCTCGTAGCCCGGGACCAGCCGCCGATAGGAGTTCGTCGTCGGCGCCGCTATCGCAAGGATCGAGTTCGCGTGCTGCAGCAGCCCGCCGGCGTAGTAGCGCGCGGTGTCGGAGAGCTGCGCGTACCCCGTCTCCGCGAACATCAGGTTCTTGTTGTCCTTCCAGATCGACTGGTGCACGTGCATGCCCGAGCCGTTGTCCATGAAGATCGGCTTCGGCATGAACGTTGCGGTCTTGCCGCGTGCCCACGCGACGTTCTTCACCACGTACTTGAGCAGCATCACGCGGTCGGCCTGCTGCAGCAGCGAGCCGAAGCCCATGTCGATCTCGGCCTGGCCGGCCGTGCCGACCTCGTGGTGCTGGACCTCCACGTTCACGCCGAGCTCGATGAGCTTGAGCATCATCTCGCTGCGGATGTCCTGGTAGTGGTCCATCGGCGGGACGGGGAAGTAGCCCTCCTTGTAGCGCGGCTTGTAGCCCTTGTTGCCGCCCTCTTCCTCGCGCCCGGACGTCCAGGCCCCCTCGACCTCGTCGATGAAGTAGTAACCCGAGTGCTGGTTCTGGTCGAAACGGATCGAATCGAATAGGTAGAACTCGGGCTCGGGCCCCCAGTAGGAGATGTCGGCTATCCCCGTCTCCTTGAGGTACGCCTCGGCCTTGCGGGCGATCCCGCGCGGGTCGCGCGTGTACCACTCACCGGTCACCGGGTCCTTGACGAAGCAGTTGATGTTGACGGTCGGGTGCTCGCGGAAGGGGTCGATGTAGGCGGAGTCGGGGTCGGGGATCAGGAGCATGTCCGACTCTTGGATCTCCTGGAACCCACGGATCGAAGAGCCGTCGAAGCCGTAGCCGTCCGCGAAGCCTTCCTCGGTGAGCTCGTGGGCGGGAATCGAGAAGTGCTGCATCAGGCCGGGTAGGTCGCAGAAGCGCAGGTCGACGACGCTGGCTCCCGAGTCGCTGACGGTCTTCAGAACGTCCGAGGGCTTGGCCATGGGGTCCTCCTTAACGGGCAGTGCCTGCTTTACGGGCAGTGCCTGGTCGGCAAACGCGTGGAAGTGTAGGTCACGGTGGTTGCCGAGCGGTAACCGGATGTTACGGGGACGTAAACGCGCAGGCCGGCGCCAAGTTGGCGGCCCACCCCGGCCTGGTAGGTTCGGCGGCGTGCCCACCGATCTCGCCCCGGAGTTCCTGGAGCCGCTGCTGGAGCTGCTCCGCATCCCTTCGGTGTCGACGGGGGAGGGCGATGCCGAGGCCATCGCGCAGGCCGCGCACTGGCTGCGGGATTTCGTCCGGGCGTCGGGTGGCGACTGCGACCTGGTGGCAACGAAGCGGAACCCACTCGTCGTGGGGCGGCTGGCGGCGGCCACGTCCGACGCGCCGACCGTGATGATCTACGGCCACTACGACGTCCAGGGACCCGAGCCCCTGGACGAGTGGGAGACGCCGCCCTTCGAGCCGACGATCCGGGACGGACGCATCTACGCGCGTGGTGCCTCCGACGACAAGGGCAACTTCTGGCCGCTGCTGTACGAGGCCTGCGAGATGGCGCGCGCGGGCGAGCTCGGCGTGAACGTTCGCGTCGTGATCGAAGGTGAGGAGGAGCGTGGGAGCTACAACTTCATGCCGTGGCTCGAGAGCTGGGACGAGCCCACTGCGGCGTGCATCATCTACGACTCTGGGAGCATCGGTTCGCGCGCGACCATCACGCTCGGCGCCCGTGGTGTGATCGCCGGCTACGTGAGGGTCCGGACGGCCGACTACGACCTTCACTCCGGCGTCTACGGCGGCGTCGCGCTGAACGCGCTGCACGTCTTGATGGATGTGCTGCACCC